>CAYJEK010000016.1:0-28208 GCA_964369205.1 uncultured Oscillospiraceae bacterium
AAGCACGGTACAAACAGTCCCATGCCAAAATAAACAAACGATAAAAAGCAAATTTTTGCTTTTACATTTCTTTTATATTGACCCGCTCGCTATTATTAAATAATGCAAGGCAAGGTGAGTAGCATAACTGTTACTGCTTTATTGCTTCATATATTCTACCACAGATATAAAAAAATGTCAACACTGTATATATTTTATTTTTCCTTTTGTATAAATTTTGAAAACTCGCCCAATACTTGTAAATATCACCATTTTTTAACTATTTAATAAAAGGAACTAATAATTTATGAAAAAACTTGAACTATCCGTTTTACTAGGACTAATTTTATCTTTAGTGATAACCTCTTTTAGCCAAATAAATCTTACCGCTAGTAATATAAGAGAAGAAACCCTTCGATTACATATTATTGCAAACTCAAATAGCGATATTGACCAGGAAACTAAAATTTTAATTAGAGATGAAGTTTTAGTTTTAGCGGGCAATATTCTTTCTTCTTCAAGTGATATTGAGTCTGCAAAAGAAGATATTCTTGATAATATTACTTTTATTGAAGATGAAGTAAATGCTTTTTTAGAAAAAAAAGATATAGATTATAAAGCCTTTGTATCGCTTGAAAACTTTTACTTTGATACTACTAGCTATGAAAATTTTACCCTACCAAAAGGAGAATATCCTGCTCTTACTGTTAATTTAGGGGAAGGAAGTGGAAATAATTGGTGGTGTGTTGTGTATCCCACCCTTTGTGTTTTGCCGTCTTGCGAAATCTCTCTTGAAAGCAATGGCAGTGAATACACGGATGATAAAATAAACACCTTTATTAAAAATGATGATATAGAAATTAAATTCAAAACTGTTGAAGTGTTTGAAGATATAAAAAACTTTATTTTAGATGAAAAGATAGAAGTTTATGATAAAACTAGCTAAAGTATTGACTTTTTTTATTAAATATATTATGATTTTAATTGTATAACTAACATCAAAAAGCTATGAAAAAGACGAGTAGTTTAATAGGCAAAATTAAAAGCGAGTGCGGAATGGTGTAAGCCGCATAAAAGTAGCCATTAAATGAATATCACTTTGGAGCTGCAAGCTGAACATATTTTTTAAATATCATTAAGCCGTGCCGGTATTTCACCGTTATTTGAAAAACATATAATGGTATGTTGTAATAGGTGGTAATAAACAAGATTTGTCTTGTCCTATTTTCATAGGGCAAGATTTTTTTATATCTCTTACACATATAAATGAAAGGAAATAGTATTTATTATGTACAAAAAAGTACCCAATGATTTAAACTTTGTCTCTCGTGAAAAAGATGTTGAAAACTTTTGGAAAGACAATAAGGTTTTTGAAAAATCTATTGAATCAACTAAAAAATCAAACAAACAATTCACCTTCTATGAAGGGCCTCCAACTGCAAACGGAAAGCCACATATCGGCCACGTTTTAACAAGGGTTATTAAAGATTTATTCCCTCGTTATCAAGCAATGAAGGGCAATTATGTTCCAAGAAAAGCGGGCTGGGATACACACGGACTTCCAGTTGAGCTTGAAGTGGAAAAATTAATTGGCATAAATGGAAAAGATCAAATTGAAGCATACGGTCTTGAGCCTTTTATAAATCAATGTAAAGAAAGTGTTTGGAAGTATAAAGGAATGTGGGAAGACTTTTCTGACACTGTTGGCTTTTGGCTTGATTTTGAAAACCCATACATCACTTATGATAATAATTTTATCGAGAGCGAATGGTGGGCTTTAAAAGAGATTTTCAATAAAGATTTATTATATAAAGGCTTTAAAATAGTGCCATACTGCCCAAGATGTGGAACACCTCTTTCAACTCACGAAGTTTCTCAAGGATATAAAGATGTTAAAGAACGTTCAGCTATTGCAAAATTCAAATTAACAAATGAAGATGCATATTTTCTAGCTTGGACAACTACACCGTGGACTCTTCCATCGAACCTTGCACTATGTGTAAACCCTGAATTTTCATATGTAAAAGTAAAATACGAAAACGGCGATGTTTACTATATGGCAAAAGCTCTATGCGACACTGTTTTAGGAGAAGAAAAGTATGAAATCCTAGAAGAGATGACAGGTAAAGACTTAGAATACAAAGAATATGTTCCATTATGGGATTTCTACAAAGGCGACACAAAGGCATTTTATGTAACTTGCGGTGAGTATGTAACTCTTTCTGATGGTACTGGTATTGTTCATATAGCTCCTGCTTTTGGTGAGGATGATAATCAAATAGGAAGAAAATATAAACTTCCATTTATCCAATATGTTGATACTGCTGGTAAAATGACAGGGGACACTAAATGGGAAGGTGTTTTTTGCAAAACAGCGGATGAAGAAATTTTAAAAGATTTAAGAGAATCTAAAAAATTATTCTCTAGCCCAAAATTTGAGCATAGCTATCCACACTGCTGGAGATGCGATACTCCTCTTATTTACTATGCAAGAGATTCTTGGTTTATCGAAATGACAAAAGTAAAAGATAAATTAATTGCTAATAACAACACTATAAACTGGATACCTGAATCTATTGGAAAAGGAAGATTTGGCTCTTGGCTTGAAAATGTTCAAGACTGGGGAATTTCTCGCGATAGATACTGGGGTACACCACTTAATATCTGGGAGTGTGAGTGTGGTCATTATCATTCTATTGGAAGCATTGAGGAATTAAAATCAATGTCGAAAAATTGTCCGGATAATATTGAATTGCACCGTCCTTATATCGATGAAGTTACTATCACTTGTCCAGAGTGTGAAAAAGAAATGAAGAGGGTTTCAGAGGTTATCGACTGCTGGTTTGATTCAGGCTCTATGCCTTTTGCACAGCATCACTATCCTTTTGAAAACGAGGATTTATTTAAATCTCAATTCCCAGCTGATTTTATTTCTGAGGGTGTTGATCAAACTCGTGGATGGTTCTATTCTCTTGTGGCAGTTTCAACTCTAGTTTTTGATGAGGCTCCATTTAAAAACGTTATCGTTTTAGGTCACGTTCAAGATGAAAACGGCCAAAAAATGTCGAAATCAAAAGGCAATGCAGTTGATCCTTTTGAAGCTTTAGAAACATATGGTGCTGATGCTATTCGCTGGTATTTCTATTCAAATTCAGCTCCTTGGATTCCAAATAGATTCCACGGAAAAGCAGTTGTTGAAGCTCAAAGAAAATTTATGGGAACATTATGGAATGTTTATGCTTTCTTTGTTTTATATGCAGATATTGATAAATTTAATCCATCACAATACACTTTAAATAAAGACACATTAAACGTTATGGATAAATGGGTTCTATCAAGATTAAACAGCACAATTAAAGAAGTTGATGAGTGTTTAACTAATTATCAAATCCCTGAAACAACAAGAATTCTTCAAAACTTTGTTGATGAATTATCAAACTGGTATGTTAGAAGAAATCGCGAGAGATTCTGGCAAAAAGATATGAATGAGGATAAAGTGAACGCTTATATGACTTTATATACCTGCCTTGTAACTCTAACAAAGCTTGCAGCTCCTATGGTGCCTTTTATAACAGAGCAAATCTATCAAAACTTAGTTGTAAGTGCCGATAAAGATGCACCTTTATCAGTTCATTTGAATTTATATCCTGAATTCTTAGAAAGCTTTATTGATAAAGATTTAGAAAGCGATATGCTTTTAGTTCAAGAGGCTTCAACTCTTGCAAGAAGTGCAAGAAATACAGCAAATATTAAAAATCGTCAGCCTCTTGCAAAGCTATTTATTAAAGCTGATAGAGAACTGAATGATTACTACAAAGCTATTTTAGCTGATGAATTAAACGTTAAAGAAGTTGAAGAGATTAAAGATGAAGCGGGATACATCTCTTATCTATTTAAGCCACAGCTTAAAACTCTAGGACCAAAATACGGAAAACAGCTTGGCGAAATAAGAAACAGCTTAACTAATTTAGATGGCGCAAAAGCAAAAAAAGAATTAGATGAAAATGGCAGTATCACTCTTTCTTTATCTAGTGGTGATATAGTTTTATCAAGCGAAGATTTACTAATTGAAACAAAGCAAACAGAAGGCTTTGAAAGTGTTAGTGCAAATAACATTATAGTAGCACTTGATACTAATATTACACCTGCTCTTTTAGAGGAAGGATTTGTAAGAGAAATTATATCAAAAATTCAAACAATGAGAAAAGATGCAGGATTTGAAGTTTTAGATACTATAACTCTAAGTGTTTTAAATAATGAAAAAATCACTGATATTATAAATTCAAATCTTTTAGAAATAAAAGAAAACACTTTAACTCAAACTGTTGTATTCACAAAACTAGACGGATACACAAAAGAATGGGATATAAACGGCGAATCTGTTTTATTCACTATCGCAAAATAATTAAAATTTTAAAACACTAGGGATTTTATTTTCTAGTGTTTTAAGTTTTTTTAAGTGAGGAGATTTATGAACATTTTAAAAAATATAAAATCTTTTTTTACTAAAAAAGAAAACTTTTTGCTTTTTTCTATACTGCTTGTTGGCTTTGTTGTGCGCCTTTATAGCCTTGACTCACTCCCTATTGGACTTAATCAAGATGAGGCTTTTTCAGGATACGAGGCTTATTCTTTATTAACATATGGCACAGACTCATTTGGCTACAAAAACCCTGTTTATCTTACGGCTTGGGGCAGTGGTATGAATGCTTTTGGAAGCTATATAGCAGCCTTTTCCTTTTTAATTTTCGGTGTTTCAGCCGCGAGTTTAAGGTTTCCTCAAGCACTATTAAGCTGCATTAGTTTAATTGTTTTCTATCTTTTATTAAAAGAAATTTTTAATAAAAAAACTGCTCTAATCGGAACTTTTTTACTTGCAATTTCGCCTTGGCATATAATGGCGGCAAGATGGGCTCTTGAATCAAATTTTAATATTTATTTCCTTTTATTTGGCCTTTATTTTTTTATAAAAGGGATAAAATCAAAAAACAATATTCACTGGATATTTGCAAGTTTTATGTATGGAATAAGTTTATACACTTATGCTATTAGCTATATGGTGGTGCCACTGACTTTAGGATTGTTTGTTTTATATATTCTAATATCCAAAACAAAGTTTAATTTAAAAACAGCTTTAATTAGCACTTTCATATTATTTGTAATGGCTTTACCTCTTATTTTATTTTTACTCGTAAATGAAGGGTATATAAATGAAATAACAACTAGTTTTATATCCATACCAAAGCTCATAGGCTACCGTGTTTCTGAGGTGTCTTTATCTAATTTATTTTCTCTTACATCATATTACAATCTTTATGTAATAATATTTCGCCAAACAGATGGTCTTATATGGAATTCCACAAGTTATGGGATGTTTTATTTAATTTCTTCACCTTTAATTGTTATAGGTTTTATAAAAATTCTCTTTAATATTTTAAAAGATATTAAAAACAAAGTGTTTAGCTACAACCTTTTAATACTTTTAGGCTTTATTGCAAGTATTTTTATAAGTATTTTAATAAGCTGGCAGAATATAAACAAGGTGAATTGCATTCATATTTTCACCCTTATTTTCATAACTCTTGGAGCAGAATTTATTTTATCGCTATTAAATAAAAAATTTATATACATCGCCTTTTCTTTAATATATCTTTTTAATTTTGCAAATTTTATAAACTACTATTCCACTGATTATAATAATGAAATAAGCAATGTTTTTAGAGCTGGGGTTTATGAGGCCACTCAGTTTGTTAATGAAGAGGATTTTAATCTTATAGTAGTGGATACTTCTATTTTTTATCCGCAAATCCTATTTGCTGATAAAACGGATATTTATGAGTATCAGGAAAGCGTTGTTTACACAAACTATCCTTCCTCCTTTTTAAGTGTTTCATCATTCACAAAGTACAAGTTTGGAATTGATTTTAACAATTTAATAGAAAACTGCTATATGACTCATAAAGATAATGCTAATCTCTTTTTAGAAAAAGGCTATAATATCGAATATTTCCATAATTATTTAGTTGCATATAAATAAAAATAAAGCTCCCTAATGGAGCTTTATTTTTTATTTAAATTTTGTTTTCTAAATCAGTGTTTTTATTTTCCATAAACAGCATCGGAATACAAACAGCTGCACTAACACCTACTGCTGTATACACTATTTTTGCAAGCAGTGAGGTTTGTCCGCCAAATAAAAATGCCACTAAATCAAAATTTAAAAGACCTATAAGGCCCCAGTTTATACCGCCAATAATTAATATAGCTAAAAATATTTTACTAAGCATAAAACTTTATCTCCTTTTCTTGTATTAATGCTATTATGCCACTTTTTTTAAAAAATACACATAAATTTTTAATTTGATAGATTTTAAAAGATATGTTATCATTATAAGTATAATAATTATAAAAAATATTGGAGTTTTATCTATGCTACAATTAATTTTAGGCACTTCCGGAACGGGAAAAACCACATATATACTAGAAAAAATAAAAAATTATACAAAAGAGGAAAAAAAATGTATTTTAATAGTTCCAGAGCAGTTTTCAAAAACTGCCGAGGGGCTTATTTCTCAATCTCTTGCTGATAATGGGCTTAATTTTGCTAGTGTATATAGCTTTACTTCTTTAATAAAAAACGTTAAAGAAGATGGCAAAATTTCTCTTCCATCTCTTTTAACTAAAGCTGGAAAGGCTGTTTTATCTTCTAGCGCACTAAATTCTCTTAGAGAATTAAAAAACTATCATAAGCAAAGAGATGATATAACTTTTAGCTACACATTAAGTGAATTATTTGATGAATTTAAAAGAAGCGGGATATCTGCTTATGATTTATTTTCTATAAGTGAGAATAAAAATGAAAAACTAAAAGAAATCTCTTTAATATATACAGAATATCAAAATCTTTTAGATGATAAATTTAGTGATAATGAGGAAATTTTATCCTTATTTTCTAAAAATATTCCGCTAGAATATATAGAAGACAGCTTTATTTTTATAGATAATTTTGAAAGTTTTAGCAAGGGGCAATTAGATATTATTTCCTCTTTTTTTAAAAATTCAAAGGGAGTATATATATCACTTCCTCTTGATGATTTATATGAAAATGAAAATAGTAGTGAATACTTTAATTTTTCAAGAAACACTGCACAAAAATTAGTAAAAGAAGCAAAAAACATAGGTGTTTCAGTTAAAAAACCTATAAGCCTTATCACCCCTCATCGATTTTTAAATAGCAGTATAAACACCCTTGATAGCTTTTTAAAAAATGGCATAACTACGGGTGATACTAATAATATTTATATAACAGAATTTGAAAATCAATATAATGAAACGGCATTTTTAGCCGCTAAAATACAAAATTTAATAAAAGAGGGCTACTCTTATAATGATATTGCCGTTATCTCTCCTCAAATTGAAAAATATGAAAATCAATTAGAGGAAATATTTACTTTGGCAAAAATTCCTTATTTCATCGACCAAAACAGAATTATCTCTTCTTCTAGCCCTGTTTTAGCTATTAAATCAATTTTAGATTTATTAGCTAATGGGATGAATGAAGAAGTTGTTATGAATTTTTTAAAAACTAACATCACTTTATATAATAAAGACACTATTAATTATTTAGAAAACTATCTTTTTATCTGGCAAGACTACACTTTAAATTGGAGCGAAGATTTTTCTCTTCCTATTAATGGCATTGAAAATAAAAATAGCGAAAAAGATGATGAAATTTTAAAAGATATAAATAATTTAAAAAAAGATATAAAACAAAAGCTTTCTATTTTTAATAAAGAGGAAGAATTAAAAGCAAAAGAAATACTTTCTATAGTTTATAATCTATTTTTAGATTTTGGTTGCGAAGCGGCTATATTAAATTTAGTTTCCACTTCAAAAGATGAAGAGGCTGCCACTTTATTAAAAAGGCAGTGGGAAGAGGTTGTTTTAGTTTTAAATGAATTATATGAAATAATTAAGGATAAAATTTTTTCACCTCAAAAGATTTTAGATTTATTTTCCCTTATGATAGAGGGGGCGCAAATTGGATTTAGCCCTCAAACTCAAGACTGTGTTATGATTTCAGAGCCCGCTAGAATAAAAACTGATGAAATAAAAGCACTCTTTATTTTAGGCGCTGCCCAAGATATTTTCCCAAGGTCTATAGGCGAGGGAGCAATTTTAAATTTAAAAGATAAAGAACTTATAACGGCTTCTGGCTTTGATTTAAAGCAAAGTTTTGATAATTTATATGATTTTAACTTATTATATTTTTATAAATCGCTCACTACTGCAAAGGAAAAACTTTTTATTTCTATAGCGAAAAACAATATTGGAACTAGCGAAATATTTTCTAGTGAAATAAGCCATATAAAGGCTTCTTTAAATATCTCTAGCGCTAGTTTAATAGATGAAGATTATGCAATAACTCCTGAATTTTTTAAAGATTATATATTGCAAAATTCCAATGATTTTGATAAAAAGAGCATTGTTAATTTGCTTTCCTCTTTAGATATTTCTGTTTTAGAAAAAAAAGAAAAAGACTTTAATTTAAAGGATTTAGATTATTTAAATGATTACCTTGGACAAACTCTTAATCTTTCTCCAACTGCAGTAGAAAATTATTTTAAATGCCCTTTTATGTATTTTTTAAATAATCTATACCGCCTAAAGCCTATTGAAAAAGCAAATTTCTCTCAAAGACATGCCGGAGATTATCTTCATTATGTTGCCTATAAAATTTTAGAAAAATATAAGGGTGATTATCATAATGCCAATTTCAATGAAGTAAAATTAGCAGCAGAGGATGTAATAAACGATTATATAACCACAAATTATCCAGAAGAAATTATTAAAACAAGCCAGTTTCAATCGCTTTCTAATAATATGCGAGAAAATGTTTTTCAGCTTTTAGAATTTATTTATATAGAACAGCAAAATTCTCTATTTCGACCAGTGGGATTTGAAAAAGAATTTCGCTTTAATTCTGATTTAAAGCCTTTAGAAATCATTAATAATAATAAAACTGCCACTGTTTCGGGAGTTTTAGATAGGATAGATTTATATAAAAAAGATGGTGTTAATTTTTTAAGAATTATCGATTATAAAACAGGCACTAAGGATTTTTCTTTAGATGATATTTACAATGGTCTTTCTAGCCAGCTCCTTATTTATATGAATGCTTTAATAGATAATAAATTTGAAAATTTAGATAATTTAGAGGCAGCAGCCCTTGTTTATCAGCCGAGTGATATTTCTTTTAAGTTTGATAAAAATGATGAGAGCTTATACACTCCTATTGGAATGGCATTAAAAGATTTAGATGTATCAGAAGCTTTCGACACATCTTTAAGTGGAAAATTTGGAGTTTTAAAAGGCAGTGATAAAATTTCTAGTTTAAAAGGCAGTGAAGTAGTTTCAAAAGAAGAGATGCAAGCTATATTAAATCACTCAAAAGAAAATATAAAAATCCTTATGGATAATGTTTTTTCTGGAGATTTTTCTGCTATGCCAATAGAAATTTCAAAAACTCAAAAACCTTGCGACTACTGCTCATATAAAACAATTTGCCAAAATAAAACAGCGGTAAAACCAAAAGAAAAAAATAACTTTAAGGCAAAACCGAGAAAGGATTTAATATAAATGGCTAATAAATGGACAAAAGCACAAGAAGAAGCTCTTTTATATTCTGATAAATTAACTGTTGTATCAGCAGGTGCTGGAAGTGGTAAAACCACTGTTTTAGTTGAATATGTTATAAGACGACTTTTAGATGAAAATCGTCCTGTTTCTGCTGATAAATTTTTAATAGCCACCTTTTCTAATGATTCAGCAAGAGAATTTCGCCATAGAATCGAAGAGGCTATTAAAGATTTAATTAAAAAAAATCCGCACAATAAAACTTTAAAAAAACAGCGCCTAGCACTGCAAAAAGCCGATATTTCAACCATACATTCATTTTGTATGAAGCTTAGCCGGGAAAACTTTGAAGTCCTTGATATTAGAGCTGATTTTACTATTGCTGATGATGCAAAAGCTTTTAATATGCATTCTTTAGCTATCGAGCAAGCTATGCTTTATGGCTACAATAATCCTATTTTCTCGCAATTTGTTTCCTTTTATGGAAAAAGTAGTCAGGATAAAAATGTTCGCGAATTTTTAAAAGAAATGCATTATTTTTTCTCAGCTCTTCCAAACCCTACTCTTCGCGCAAAGGAATTTGCAAATGGATATATAGATAATTCTCACAATTTAAAAAACAGTGTGTGGTATAAAGAAGTTTTTGAGTTTTCAAAAATTCAAGCCGACTATTTATTAAATCTAGCTCTTCAAATGAGAGAAATTTATGATATAGGCGATTTTGATGGATATGACGATGGAATTTTGGCTATTTATAATCTAACAAATGAAATTATAAAAGTGCTTTTAAGTGAAAACACCACTCGCCTTTTAGAAATTATAAACACAGATATTCCAAAGCTTGGCAGGGCAAAACCAAGCTGTAATAATAGTAATGCGATAAAATCCATTTATGAGGTTTATAAAAAAGTGTTTTCTTCTCTAAAAGAAAATATATCTTATTTTGATGAAAAACTTTTTAAAGACCAAATGGAAAAAACAAGGGATTATATTCTAGCTCTTGTAGATGTTTTTATTTACTATCAAGAGATTTTACTAAAGCTTAAAAAAGAAAAAAACAGCTATGAATTTAGCGATTTTGAGCACTTTGCCCTTGAAGTTTTGCAAGATGAAAATGGAAATCGCACTAAAAAAGCTGAGGAACTATCCAATCATTATGAATATATTTTAGAAGATGAATTTCAAGACACTAGCTATGTTCAAGATGCTATTTTTAAAAAAATTGCAAAAGATGATGAAAGCAATTTATATGTAGTGGGCGATGTAAAGCAGAGTATTTATGGATTTCGAAAGGCAAGCCCTGAAATATTTTTAGAAAAAAGAAGCAGGGGGCTTAATTATAAAGATAAGGCACGAACTATAAATCTTTCTCATAATTTTAGAAGTGATTTTGAAGTTATTACAGGTGTTAATAATATTTTTAATAAAATTATGACTCCTATAGTTGGCGGGGTTGACTATGAGGGCTATGAATTTTTGCAATCATTAAAGCCTTATAATGAAAATATTGCTGTTGATATTGAAATATACACTGAAAATGAAGCCAAAGAAGTTGCAAAAAAAATTAATGCTATGATAAAAGAAGGCTATAAAATCAAAACAAATGATGGCGCAAGGCCTTGTGTTCCAAGTGATTTTTGTATTCTTTTAAGGAGCACTAGCAAGGCTTTAGAATTTAAAAATGCCCTTTTAGAATATAATCTATCCTCTTTTGTAAAGGATGATGAATTAATCCTTGATACTATCGAAGTGCAAAGTTTAATTTCATTTTTAAGAGTTGTTTCAAATCCTTTAAAAGAAATTCCTCTTTTTTCGGCTATGTTTGGCGATTTAATATCCTTTTCCTTAGATGATATTTTAAAATTAAAACCAAAAGGTGAAAAAGAAAATTTATATAAACTATTATTAAAATCAAACGATGAAAAATCTCTAGAATTAATTAATTTAATAAAGGAATTTTCTTTTGTTTCTTCTTCCTATTCAATAGATAAATTAATTAAGGAAATCATAAAAAAAACCTCGTATAATGAAAAAATCTCTCTTTCAAAAAACAGTCTTGAAAAAAGAGAAAATATAAGATGGTTTATAAATTTTGCAAAAGACTACTCAAAAAACACAAAAGGAAATCTACTGCAATTTTTAAGGTATATCGATAGCTATTTAGATACTAATAAAGCCATTAAAAAGCCAAGTGAAAACAGGGGCGATAGCATAAATATTATGACAATGCACTCCTCTAAAGGCCTTGAATTTCCTATTTGCTTTGTGAGTAATTTGCATCGAAGCTTTAATGAACTTGATTTAAGAAAACGTATGTTTTTAGACACCGATTTATTTATTGGAATGTATGCTAATTCTGCTTTTGGCTATAATAATTCAACTCTTGCTATAAAAGCTATAAAAAATAAAATTATTAAATTTCGTGCAAATGAAGAGATGCGCATTTTATACGTGGCATTAACTAGAGCAAAAAATCGCCTATTTCTAACTGGGGAATTCTCTTCTCGATTTACTCAAAAATCAATAGAGAGAATTGTTTTTACACAAAAAGATTTATATCCGCATCCATACGATTTAATAAATGCTCAAAGTTTTATGGAGTGGATATTAAGAGCAAACTTAGATAATTCTCTATTTATAAATGAATATCCTTTACTCTCCTCTCGCTATAAAGAAAACAAAAAACTTTCTTTGTCTATTATTCATTCAAACGATGTTTTAGAAGAAAATGAAGTAAAAGCTGGGAGCGAAAATTTACAGTCTATTCATTTAGATGTAAATAAAATAAAGGAAAACTTAAATTTTGTTTATAAGGATTTAAAAAGAACCACTCTACCTATTAAAGTTTCAGTTAGTGATATTTCTAAAAAGTTTGTATCGCACACTCTTCCGGCTCCTATTTTTGCAAAAGAAGACACTCAAGATGCTGCAAAAAAAGGAACAGCTATGCATTTATTCGCGCAGATGTGCGATATTAAATTAGCTAGGGAAAATTTAGATAAAGAGTATTTAAGAATTTGTGAAAGCTTTTTAATAAACAAAGATTTACTTAATAAAGATGCTCTTAATAAATTTATTTACTCGCCTATTGCCGATTTAATTTTAAAAAGCGATGAAAAGCATAATGAAAAGGATTTTTTAGTTCCATACCCTGCAAAAAATGTTTTTTTAGATGGCTATGAAGAGGAAGAAATCCTTTTGCAAGGAATTATCGACTGTGTTTTAATAAATAAGGATGAAGTGATTATTATCGATTACAAAACAGATAATGTTTCCTCTTTAGCCGTTTTAAAAGACAGATATAAAGAGCAACTCGAATTATACAAATATGCCGCTAAAATTTTATATAACACCGATAATATTAAAACTTTAATTTATTCTTTTAAATTAAATGATTATATTAGTTTATAGAATAAAAAAAAACTGTCACTATCAAAAAATGATAGTGACAGTTTCTTTTATTTAGATTATTCTCTTTTAGTAAAATAACAAAACTTCTCCCATTTTAATGGGTTCCATCAGCTATTTATTATCAACAACCACATTACCATTTTCATCAAGTAATGGTGTTATTCCTCCTGCATATCCATTTGTGCGAAAAATATAATTAACACCTGTTTGTCTATCCACTAAAATTTCAATAACATCTAACTTTCCTTGTTTATAAACAACATCAAATCTTTTATTGCTTTGCATGTATTTCTTTCTCCTATTTTATAAATAATCTACATATTATTAGTTTTTCGTGATTGCAATGCAATCTTTGGGCTGTTCTTCTTGCCTAAAAGAAAAACTAAAGTTTATATTATCCAAAGATAATATAAATAATATACAGTAAAGTATAACCTCTAAAAATTCTTCTCAGCGAGCACAGAAGGGGTATACAAAGCTTTATTTTTTGTAATCTTTACCCACAACCCAAGCATCGCCTACCTCTTTGCCTGTTTTTAAATATTTCTTATTTGGCATCTCAAAAAGAATTGGAGCTACTTTTCCATAGTCAATACTATCGTTTTCATCCAAAAATTCTTCTCTTACATAGGTGTTCACTGGGCGCACAATAAAATTATCGTGTGTTTCAGTGTTATAAATATCTATAAGTTCACACTCCATACTCACTGGTGATTTTTTTATAAGTGGCGCATTTTCTAAATCACCCATAAAGTATTCAAAAACTTCTGATTTATCTGTTGTTTTGCCTGATTTTATTCCCACATAATCTGTTTCAATGAGCATTTCTTCATTAACTAAGTTTATTGAAAGAGTTTTATTTTCTTTTATAAACTGATTAGTGTAATGCGCTTTTCCCATACTAATAATTATATCTCCACGTGCTATAGGAGATATATGCGCAATATTAATCCATGTAGGTTTTCCATCTGCAAAAGTTCCAATCACTGTTACTGGAGTTGGACCTAGTGCTTTTATATCACCAAATTTTTTAATCATATTTTTTGCCCCTTTTATATTAATCCTTTTTCTTTATCCCAAACAATTTCACCGTTTAGGATAGTGAGTTCTAATAATAAATCCCCGTTTAAAACAGCGATATTAGCTACTCCATTTTCAGTTATTGTTCCAGCTGCTGTTTTTAAGCCGTAAACTGCCGCTGGTGTTGTTGTTATAGTTTTTAGAGTTTCTTCAAAAGGAATAATTCCATTTTCAGTTGCAAGTTTTAAATCTTCAAGTAAAACTTTTGATGAGCCTTTGCCCATTCCAATTAAATTCCCTAAATTATCCCAAATTGGCATTGAGCCATTTCCATCACTTGTCAGAGAAACTCTATCTAATGTTTTATATTTTTTATAAATCATTTCAAGCCCTTCAACACTGCCGATAACATTTTGCTCTTTATCGCCTTTTCCACCTGCTGTTATATCAATTTGTCCGCCAAATTCTAAGAATTTTAAACAGCTTTTAAAAACATAGTCTTTTCTTGTTACGTGAGTTGGAACAATTAAAGGTCTAAATGTTATATCTTTTTTACATAAATCTAAAAAGTAGTCTGCTGGATCTTCTAAATTTCCAAGGTGAACGTTTAAAACACCTTTTTTGCCAGCTAGTCTTGCCCCGTTTCTAACGTCTGCTGCAAGACGAGTAAATTCTTCAAATGTCATCATGCTTCCACGATGATCGCAATGAGCAATTTCACCCATACCAAGACAATGCTCTTGAAACATAATATCAGTTGCCACTTCCCCTGTTAAATTAACAACGGGCAGAGTGTAGCTTCCTGTTAAAAAATAAGCTTCAAAGCCCATTTCGCGAAGAGCTAAAGTTTTCACTAAAACATCTTCTACTCTTCTTGCATACCCATCTGTTCCTAAAACACCAACTAAAGCAGTAACTCCAGCTTCTGCTATTTCTTCTTTTGTGATTTCGCTAGTTCTTGAAGTAAAGCCCCCTTCACCGCCGCCGCCAGTGATATGCACGTGTGTATCAACTATTCCAGGGATAACTTTTTTGCCCTCTAAATTAATAGTTTTTCCGTCATAGCCTTGTGGAATATCTAAATTATCACCGATTTTAAAAACTTTATCATTCCATAGTAAAACATCTTTTTTTCCTAGATTTTCTGGTGTGTAAACCTCGCCATTTTTAAGTAGTGTAAACATTAATTTTCCTCCAATTTTTTATTTTTATTATTAGATACAGAGTTTGCAGTTTTAACGATTTTATCTCCATATTTTAATTTAATTTTATCAAGGGCAGTTTGCAAATTTTCTTCTTTTTCATTTGTTTGTATTGAATTCATTTCAAAAAGGCTTGTTTGCATAGGGGTTTTTTCATCTTTTAAATCTATAGCTGTTATGGTTAACGCTCTTATAGGGCGAAGTCCTACTAGCCAGTTTTCCTCTATTAATTTATATGCTGTTTTATAGATATCTCTTGTTAAATTAGTGGAAGGGATTTTAGTTTGCCTTTGCAGAGTTTGAAACTGTGTGTCTTTAATTGAAACTTGAACACCGTTTGTAAAAAGTAAATTCTTTCTTAAACTAAACCCTACATCCTCGCAAAGCTCCATAACTCTTGGCTTTATTTCGCTATCTAGCTTTATATCTTTTGGAAAGGTTGTGCCACTGCCTATGCTTTTCGGCGCTCTTTTTTCTAAAAAGGAGGAAACGGGGGAATTATCTAATCCGTTTGCATACTTATAAAGCTCTGTTCCGTGTTTTCCAAGTCTATCCTCTAAAATGCTAAGAGGGGTAAGGGCTAAATCACCTATCGTGTGAACACCCATTTCCTCGAGCTGTTTTTTTGTACTTTTTCCAACATACATCATATTATCTACAGCTAGTGGAAATATAATATCTTTATAATTTTCTTTTGTTATCTCAGTTGTGGCATCTGGCTTTTTATAATCACTGCCAAGCTTTGCAAATATTTTATTAAAGCTTACACCTACTGAAATAGTAAGGCCTGTTTCTTTTTTAACTTTTTCTCTTATTATATCAGCAAGCTCTTTTGGACTTTTTGCGAATAGGTGATAAGAATTTGTAACATCTAAATAACTTTCATCTATGCCAAAAGGCTCCACTAAATCGGTGAATGAATTATATATTTCATTTAAAATTTTATTATACTTTGTGTAGAGATGCCTTGTTGGGGGAAGTATTATTAAATCCTTGCACATTTTTTTTGCAGAATAAATAGTTTGGGCTGTTTTTATCCCATACTTTTTTGCTTCTTCATTTTTAGCTAAAATTATTCCGTGGCGCGATTCTTCGCTTCCACCTACTGCCACCGGCTTATTTCTAAGCTCTGGATAATTTAATAATTCAACCGATGCAAAAAAACTATTACAATCGCAGTGTAGAATATTTCTTTCCTTTTGCATATTTTATTCCTCCTGCCATTTTCTTTTCGCTTAATTATTATTTTACACTAATATGTATATAAATATCAATTACTATTTTATATAAAAAAAGCAGTAGATTTTTTATCTACCGCTTTTTAAAGTATTATTATTTAGGTGTATCAGTTGCAACGATTTCTTTTGCAGCTGATAGAAGTCCGCCCATATTTTGTAAATCACTTGGGATAATAATTTTTGTAGCTTTACCATCTGCTACTTGTGCAAATGTTTCAAGAGATTTTAAAGCTAGGATTTTATCACTTGGTGCTGATGCATTTAATATTTCAAAAGATTCAGCAAGCGCTTTTTGAACTGATAAGATAGCTTCCGCTTCACCTTGCGCTTCTCTAATTCTTTGCTCTTTAACAGCATCTGCACGAAGAATAGCAGATTCTTTTTCACCCTCTGCAAGAAGGATTTGGCTGTGTTTTTCACCCTCTGCTCTTAGAATGCTTTCACGACGTTGTCTTTCAGCTTTCATTTGTTTTTCCATCGCATCTTGAATTTCGTGAGGTGGAATAATATTTTTAAGCTCAACTCTTAAAACTTTAATTCCCCATCTGTCTGTGTCTGCATCAAGCTGTGCTGTGATTTTTGTGTTGATAACATCACGAGAAGTTAAAGTTTGATCAAGCTCCATATCACCTATAATATTTCTAAGTGTTGTAGCTGTTAAGTTTTCAATAGCTGTAATTGGTCTTTCTGTTCCGTATGTGAATAATTTTGAATCTAGAACTTGGAAAAACACAACAGAGTCGATTTGCATAGTAACGTTATCTCTTGTGATAACTGGTTGTGGTGGGAAATCAATAACCTGTTCTTTTAAACTAATTTTTTTAACTATTCTTTCGATAAATGGGATTTTAAAGTGAAGTCCACCTTCCCAAGTTGTGCTATAAACACCTAATCTTTCAATAACGTAAGTTGTTGATTGTGGTACGATAACTACACATCTAATTAATAAAACTAAGATAGCTAACGTAAATACAACAAAAACAATTGTACCTGCTGACATAAGTAATTCTCCTTTTTTTTCAAATATTTATTAAAGCTATTTTTTAATAGCACTTAACCTTTTTTAAACTAAAACTTTTTCTTTAATACTTTTAACTACTACAGAAGCACCTTGTAGACTTTGAACTTCTACCATACTTCCCTTTGTGATTTCTTCATTAGCTCTTGCCATCCAAGATATTCCATCAACGTCTACTCTTCCCATAGTTTTTGGTGTTATATCCTCTGTAACTAAAACTTCTGTTCCAATTAAGCGGTCTGCATTAGTTGGAGTTAATGGTTTTTTTCTAAGCTTTTTTACCATTGGGTAAGCTAACATAAAGCTTATTGCACTCACTGCAGCAAACACTACTAATTGAGTGTAAAAGTTGCCTGTAAAAAGTGATGCTATAAAAGCCGCAATAGCCCCTATAACAAACCATATACTAACAAGTGCCGCTGTTGCAAATTCAGCTATACTAAATGCAACTATCATCCCAACCCATAAAATACTTAAGATATTTTCCATTATTGCTGAAAACATATTCATCTTCCTTTCTAATCTTTAATTTTTAGTAAAATTAATCTGTTCATCTTATATAATCTCTGTTATAATTATATATCATAATATTATTAATTGCAATATATTAATAGTATTTTGAATATGATTATATATAATAACATTTAGGAGTGATAAACTTATGAAAAAGATTTTTAGCCTACTTTTAGGCTTATTAGTTGTTGTGGTAGTAGCATTTAGTGTTGTTAGCTATACTGAATACAATAAGGCGCTAAATTCGCCTATAGTAATGCCTACAGGAATGGTGAATAACACAGAAATTCCAGCTAGCGATTTTTTATATGATGAAACATTTATGCCTTTTCTGCCAGCAATTGCAAAAGGAGGCACAAGGGCTAATAATGAATTAATAGTTTTTGATATAACAGATAAAGAACTTCCTTTTTTCACTATTGATTCTCCATATTCTGCAAGTATTATTTTAAATGACGAAGTAAAATATGAGGGAAATGATATTAATACTTATGATTTTAATGAGGTGGGCGATTATGTGATTAATATCACCGAAGACTTTACAAGTGATAATCAAAAGGGGTATTATATTTATAGCTTTATAGCCAGTAAAAAAGAAGATCCTAAAATTTATATCTCAAACACTACTCCAAATCAAGGTGATTTAGTTTTTGTTGAAATACAAAATGTTTATAGAGATTATAATGTGGAAATTTCTTCAAAATATTCTCCTAGTGCAAGCTATTTTAATAAAGAAGAGAATAAAATAGAATTTTATATTCCAATCAATTATATGGTGGCAATAAATGATTTTTCTTTAGAAGTTTCTTTATCTAATGAGGATAATTCATACAATTTTGTAGAAAACATCTCTGTTAAAGCCACAGAATATGAAACAATAAGCTTTACAGTGGAAGAATCTGTAACAAACTCAACAGTGAATTCTGCCGCTGCAAATCAGGAATATCGAGACATTATCCATCCATTATATTACACAAAGGATGAAAATGTTTACTGGGAGGGCAATTTCTTAAAACCAACAAATGAAACAAGAGTATCATCTGATTTTGGGCAAATAAGATATATAAATGGAGAATACTCTCGCCATAGTGGTATAGATTATGCAGCACCACTTGGAACAGAAATTTATGCTGCAAATCACGGTGTTATAGAATATGCAGGATTTTTGCAGTTATCTGGGAACACTATAGTTATAGAGCACGGCCTTGGGCTTAAAAGCTATTATATGCATATGGATTCTCTAGCTGTTGAAACTGGCGATTTTGTTAATAAAGGCGACTTTGTTGGAACTCTTGGCACAACTGGATATTCAACTGGCCCTCACTTACACTACCAAGTGAGTATTGAAAATCAGCCTGTTGACCCTGTGGATTTATATACCATTGAATAAAAAATTAAATAATATTAAAAATGAAAGGATTATAATTTAAAAAATTATAAAAAGGATTAAACTATGATTTACGATATCGCAATTATTGGTGCAGGTCCAGCTGGCCTATCAGCTGCTATTTATGCTCAAAGAGCAGGTTTTCAAACAATTGTTTTTGAAAGCAATGTTCACGGAGGGCAAATTATAAATACTCCAGAAGTTGAAAACTATCCGGCTATTCGCAGTATTTCAGGAGTTGAATATGCTATGAATATATACGAACAGGCTGTAACTTTTGGTTCTGTTATCGAATATAAAGGAGTTACAAGTGTCGACTTTTCTTCTGATGTAAAAAAACTATTTTGCGGCGAGGAAATGTATGAGGCAAAAACTGTTATTATAGCAACTGGTGTTGTTCGACGTGAGCTTTCTGTAGTGGGCGAGCAGCAGTTTTTAGGAAAAGGTGTTAGCTACTGTGCAACTTGCGATGGTGCATTTTTTAAAGATAAAGTTGGCATGGTTGTAGGTGGGGGAAATACCGCTCTTGAAGATGCTGTTTATTTAACTAGTATGTGTAGTAAAGTTTATTTAGTTCATCGCCGTGATGAATTCCGTGGCTCAAAACACGAGGTTGAAAAAGTATTAAGAAATCCAAAAATAGAACTTGTTTTAGATAGTGTTGTTACAGGGATTTATGGAGACACTAAAGTTGAGAGTGTTAAAGTAAAAAATCTTAAAACTGAAATCGAAACAGAACTTAAGACATCTTGTGTGTTTATAGCCGTTGGCCTTATTGCTCAAAATGATATGTTTTCAGGGATAGTGGATTTAACTAGCGAGGGGTATGTAAATTCTGGTGAGGACTGCAAAACAAATATTCCAGGAGTATTTACAGCTGGTGATACTAGAAATAAAACTCTAAGACAATTAGTTACAGCTACAGCAGACGGTGCTATTGCTGCAACTGCAGCTTGTGATTTTTTATCTAAATAATAATATTTTAGGAGCTTTTTAAATAAATGAAAAACAATAAAAAATCAATATTATACGTTGTATTAATTTTTATAATTACACTCGCTACCATTCTTTTTATTTCAAGTTTTATTTCGCCAAACGATGATTCTAATACTTCATCTAGTGATAATACTAATAGCAGTAGTATTTCTTCTAGTGAGGATGATTCTTCCTCACTTTCTAATACTTCTTCGAGTGAAGAGATAAAAGATACTATAGCTGAAAATATAAAAATTCCAAACTCAAATGAGCCAGAAACTGTTAAAACTGATGAATATAAAGCCTTATGGCTTACATATTTAGAATATCAAAATATGGATTTATCCTCTAAGGATAGTTTTTTAGTTTATATGGAGCCTGTTTTTAAAAATTGTAAGGATTTAGGGCTTAATTCTATTATAGTTCAAGTTCGCCCTTTTGGAGATGCTTTATATAATTCAAGCTATTTTCCTTCTAGCCATTTATTAACTGGCATTCAAGGCACAGAAGTAAACTATGATTTTTTAGAAGAGATGATAATTTTAGCTAAAAAATATGAACTTCGCATAGAAGCTTGGATAAATCCATATCGAGTGAGCCTTCACTCAGAATTACCGGAAGTTTTATCTCCTGATAATCCTGGGCTTAATGAAGATATAACATTTACTTTAGAAAATGGTGGTATTTTTTATAATCCGGCAAGCGAAGAGGCACGAGAATTAGTTGTTAATGGGGTTTTAGAGATAGTTAATAATTATGATATAGATGGAATTCATTTTGATGATTATTTCTACCCTACAACAGATTATAATATCGACATCGACGATTATAATGCCTCTGGCACGAGCCTTTCTCATGATGAGTGGCGAAGAGAAAACGTAAATATTTTAATTCGAGATGTTTACTCTAGCATTAAAATGCAAGATGCTAATATAATTTTTGGTATTTCGCCTCAAGGTAATAATGATAATAATTATAACCAACAGTATAGCGATGTAAATCTGTGGTTAAAAGAAGAGGGTTATGCTGATTACATAACTCCTCAGATATACTGGGGCTTTGATTATCTAACGGCTTCTGGAAGAGAAGATTATCAATTTGATGTTTTATTAAATGAGTGGGCTTCTTATGAAAAGCACGATGATATAGAGCTTTATATCGGCCTTGGCGCTTATCGAATAGGCATCGGTGATGGCGGTGCAAATGAGCAGGATGAATGGTCTTCGGGTGATAATTTAAGCCGTATGATAACTGCTATTAACAATAATAAAGATGTAGATGGCTATGCTCTTTATAGATATGATAATCTATTTAATCCAAGTGATGAGTATATAGATTTAACAAATAGTGAAATCGAAAATATAAAAGCAGTGAATTAAAAAACACAAAAAAAGGAATGGCTTTTGCCATTCCTTTTAAATTTTATTATATTTTGCTTTCTCTGTAGATAATATCGCTTCTTTTTGGTCCGTTTGATACCATAGTTATAGGGAAACCTATTTCTTTTTCGATAAAATCAACATAGTCTTTAGCTTCTTGTGGTAATTCTTCAAAGTTTTTAATTCCTGTTATATCACTTTTCCAGCCTTTTAAAGTAGTGTAAACTGGTTTTGCTTTATAAAGGTGAGTTGTATTAGGGAAAGCTGTTGTAACTTTTCCATCTATTTCATAGCCTGTGCAGATTTTTATTTCATCTAAGTATCCTAGAGGATCTAAAACTGATAAAACAACATCTGTTGCCGCTTGTACCATACAGCCATATTTTGTTGCCACTGCATCAAACCAGCCCACTCTACGAGGACGTCCAGTTGTAGCGCCGTATTCGCCGCCATCTCCGCCACGTCTTCTCATTTCTTCTGCTTCTTCGCCAAATAATTCGCTAACAAATGGACCTGCTCCAACGCAAGAAGAATAAGCTTTTGCCACTGCATAGATTTTTTCTATTGCATATGGCGGAACACCTGCCCCACTTGCACCAAAAGAAGCAAGTGTTGAAGAAGATGTAACCATTGGGTAAATTCCAAGGTCGATATCTCTTAAAGCTCCAAGTTGGCCTTCTAGAAGAATTGTTTTGTTTTCTTTTAAAGCTTCATTTAAAAATAAAGCTGTATCTTTTACAAATGGTGCTATCATTTCTCTTTGACGAACCATTTCATTATATAATTCCTCTTCATTTAATAGAGGTTTTTTGTATAAATGCTCTAGGATAACATTCTTTTGAGTTACCACGTTTGCAATTTTATTTTTTAGTGTTTCATCATCGAATAATTCATTAACTTGAAATCCGATTTTTGCATATCTATCTGAATAACAAGGAGCTATACCAGATTTTGTTGAGCCAAAACTATTTTTACCAAGACGTTCTTCTTCATATTCATCAAAAAGAATGTGATATGGCATAATTAAATTTGCTCTATCTGAAACTACAACCTTTGGAGTTGGAACTCCTTTTGAAGTAAGGCTATCAATTTCACGAATAAGATATGGGATATTTAGTGCCACACCATTTGCTATTACACTAGTTGTGTGGTTATAAAAAACTCCTGATGGTAGTAAGTGAAGTGCAAATTTTCCGTAGTCGTTAACTATAGTGTGCCCTGCATTACTTCCGCCTTGGTATCTTACGATAATATCAGCTTCGCTTGAAAGCATATCTGTTATCTTGCCTTTTCCTTCATCGCCCCAGTTTGCGCCTACAATAGCTTTAATCATTTTAAATCTCCGTTTCTTGTGCTTTTGCACAGAAAAGATTAAAGGTGATCCGATAGCATTTTACTATCCTTTTTCCTTAGTCTTTAATAATTGGGTTTATAAGTTTTTATTTCTTGAAATAACCCCTAGACTTTATCTTTTGCACTCTGCAAAATTTTAAAAATAAAAGCCTATATTTTAGAACAATTTTGTCCAATAGATATTTTATCATTTTAAAAGGCAAAAGGCAATATTAATTATGTGAATTTTTTACTTGCTTTTTTGTTTATAGTGTGCTAATCTATTTTTAGACAATAAAATAAATTGCTTAGAGATTTAGAGCATTGCACAAAAAAGCTGTTTTCAGCTTTCTTTTGCGATGCTTTTTTTATTTTATAATTTTTATATATAAATGAAAGATATGGGGTATTATTTATGAATTATGATGCTGTAGTAATTGGAGCTGGAGTAGTTGGGGCAAGTGTTTCCTACTATTTATCAAAGTATGATTTAAAAATTGCAGTTTTAGAAAAGGAAAACGATGTTTCTCAAGGAACTAGTAAGGCTAATAGTGCTATTATTCATGCTGGCTATGATCCTTTAGAAAACACATTAATGGCAAAATTAAACGTTGAGGGAAATTTTTTAACAAAAGAGCTTTGCAAAACACTAAATGTTAAATGCAATGAAATAGGCTCTTTAGTTTTAGCTTTTAATGAAGAGGAAGAAAAAGAAATTAAAAAACTTTATGATAGAGGAATAAAAAATGGTGTTCCAAATCTTGCTATTATAAATAAAGAAGAAGTATTAAAAAAAGAGCCTAATGTAAATGAAGATGTTTTATCTGCTTTATATGCGCCGAGTGCTGCTGTTGTTGAGCCGTGGGATTTAACTCTAGCTTTAATGGAAACAGCTGTAAATAATAGCGCTGAATTATTTTTAAACACTGAAGTTTTAAAAATAGATAAAAGTGATGACTTATTTACTATAAAAACAAATAATGGCGAATTTAAAACAAGATATATTTTTAACTGTGCTGGTGTTTTTGCTGATAAAGTTCACAATATGGCAGCAAAAGAAGACTATAAAATAACCCCGTATTCTGGGCAGTATTATCTATTAGATAAAAATCAAGGTGATTTAGTAAATCATATTATCTTTCAGGCGCCAAGCGGTATGACAAAAGGGGTTTTAGTAGCTCCAACGGTGCACGGTAATTTAATTGTAGGGCCAAATAATACTCTACAAGAAGATTTTTCAACAAGAACTACAGCAGAAGGATTGCAAGAAGTGAGAACTCTTGCCCAAAAAACTTCAAAGAAAATTGAATTTTGGCAAAACGTTAGAAACTTTTCAGGACTTCGCGCTATAAGTGATAACGATGATTTTATTATAAAAGAAAGCGATACTAAGGGCTTTTTCGATGTTGGTGGAATTAAATCTCCAGGGCTTTCTGCCGCTGTTTCTATAGGCAAATACTGCACCGAGCTTTTAAATGAAAAAGAAACTTTAAAAGAAAAAGAAAATTTCATCCAAGAAAGAAGAAAAATAAGATTTAAGCATCTTACTTTAGAAGAAAAACAGGAATTAATAAAGGAAAATCCAAAATATGCAAGAGTTATCTGCCGCTGCGAAACAATAACAGAGGGCGAAATTCTGGATACCTTCAATTCTCCTATACCGCCTGTTTCCCTTGAAGGGGTAAAAAGAAGAGCTGGCGCTGGAATGGGCAGATGCCAAGGTGGTTTTTGTGGGCCAAAGGTTTTAGAAATACTCGCTAGCCACTATGATACTGATATTAAAAATATCACTTTTGATAAAAAAGGAAGTCATATTTTAGTGGCAGATATTAAAGAAGAATTATAATTAAAATAGTTTAAACCTCTGTTTTAGAAATATTCTAAAACACTAAGAAAGGATTTATTTATATGATATACGACGTTATCGTTATAGGAGCAGGGCCTGCAGGGCTTGCGGCAGCTATTTCAGCTTATGAGAATGGAGCAAAGAAGATAGCTATAATTGAAAGAGACATAAAAACTGGCGGAATTTTAAATCAATGTATTCACAATGGCTTTGGACTTCATCATTTTAAAGAAGAACTAACAGGACCTGAATATGCACAAAGATTTTACGAAAAATTAAAAGATACTAATGCTGAATTATTTTTAGATACAATGGTTTTAGAAGTAACTCAAAATAAGGAAGTACATATAATAAACAGCGAAATAGGATATAGCATTTTAAAAGCAAAGAGTGTAGTTTTAGCTATGGGTTGTCGTGAGAGAACTCGCGGTGCTATATCAATTCCTGGAACTCGTCCTAGTGGGATTTTAACAGCCGGTAGTGCACAATACTACGTTAACATGCAAGGGACTATGCCTGGCAAAAAAGTTGTGATTTTAGGAAGTGGCGATATAGGCCTTATTATGGCAAGAAGAATGACTTTAGAGGGTGCAAAAGTTTTAGCCTGTGTTGAACTTATGCCGTATTCCGGTGGACTTACAAGAAATATTGTTCAGTGTTTAAATGATTATGATATACCTCTTTTACTCTCTCACACTGTTGTTGATATTAAGGGTGATGATAGGCTAGAACAGGTTGTTGTGGCAAAAGTGGATGAAAATAAAAGGCCTATTAAAGGAACAGAAATTGTTTTTGATTGCGATACCTTACTACTTTCAGTTGGGCTTATTCCAGAAAACGAATTAACTCAAAATGCTAATATTCCTCTTGATAATAGAACAAAAGGGCCTTTAGTATACGAAAATATGCAAACTATGACGGATGGTATTTTTGCTTGCGGAAATGTTGTTCATGTTCACGATTTAGTAGATTTTGTTACCGAAGAGAGCCAAAGGGCTGGAAAATCTGCCGCTTTATACAGCCAAAACACACAGACTGAATTTAATAGTGTAATAGATATAAAAACAGATAATATTATATCCTACACCGTTCCACAAAAATTAAGATTTCCTTTTAATGATAAAATTTTCACTGTATTTTTTAGGGTAAACAGAGTTATTAAAAAAGCAGTAATCGAAGTTTTAAGTGAAAATGAAGTGATAGCAAGCTTTAAAAGAGAGCATTTAGCTCCTGGGGAAATGGAAAGCATTAAGCTTCCAAAAGCTATTTTAGATAAAATTAAAAGCGATAGTATAACTTTATCTATTAAAGAAACTGAGGTGTAATTTTATGAAAAAATTAATATGTATAACATGTCCTATTGGCTGCCATTTAACAGTGGAGGATGAAAATGGCGATATGAAAGTGACGGGTGCCACTTGCCCTCGCGGAATAGATTATGCAAAGCAAGAACTTACAAATCCAACAAGGATGATAACCTCAACTGTAAGAATTAAAAATGCAAGCTATAATCAAATTCCAGTGAAAACAAGCGCTCCTATACCAAAGGGAAAAATATTTGATGTTATGAGTGAGTTAGCTAAAATATCTGTTGTATCGCCTGTAAATATGGGTGATGTTTTAAAAGAAAATATTTGCGACACTGGCATTGACATTATCGCAACGAGAAGTTTATAATAAGTTTATATAAAATTTTAAGGAGTTTTGTTTTATGTCTAAATACATACTATCACTAGATCAAGGCACAACATCTTCAAGGGCTATTCTGTTTGATGAAAATCAAAATATTGTGGATATGGCTCAAAAAGAATTCACTCAAATTTACCCACACGAGGGCTGGGTTGAGCATGATGCAATGGAAATTTATTCTTCTCAATATTCTGTTATGACAGAACTTATAGCGAAAAGCGGAGTTGATGTTAATGATATTGCAGGAATAGGGATAACAAACCAAAGGGAAACCACTATTTTATGGGATAAAATAACGGGCAGACCTATTTATAATGCAATAGTTTGGCAGTGCAGAAGAACTGCTGAAATCTGCGATAAATTAATAGAAGACGGATACGAAGAATATATAAAATCTTCAACTGGCCTTGTTGTGGATGCTTATTTTTCTGCTACAAAAATAAAATGGATACTAGATAATGTTCAAGGGGCAAGAGAAAAAGCACAAAAGGGCGAAATACTATTTGGAACAGTTGACTCTTGGCTTGTTTGGAAGCTTACAAATGGTGCTGTTCATATAACAGATTATACAAATGCCTCAAGAACTATGCTATTTAATATCCACACTTTAGAGTGGGATGAAAAACTGCTTTCAGCCTTAGATATTCCAAAAAATATCCTACCAGAAGTAAAATCTTCTAGCGAAATTTATGGATATGCAAATTTTGGTGGCACTGATATACCTATTGCAGGCATCGCTGGCGATCAGCAAGCGGCTTTATTTGGCCAAAGATGTTTTAGTGAAGGTCAGGCAAAAAACACATACGGAACAGGCTGTTTTCTACTTATGAACACTGGTGAAAAACCATACACAAGTAAACACGGACTTATAACAACTATTGCAGCTTCTGCAAATGGTAAAGTTCAATATGCTCTTGAGGGCAGTGTTTTTGTTGGTGGTGCTGTTATTCAGTGGATAAGAGATGAAATGAGATTTATAACCGATTCAAAAGATGCTGAATACTATGCTCAAAAGGTTGATGATACTGGCGGAGTTTATATCGTTCCTGCTTTTACAGGCCTTGGCGCACCATACTGGGATATGTATGCAAGAGGGTGCATTGTTGGAATCACAAGAGGTACTACTCGCGACCATTTAATCCGTGCATCACAAGAAAGCATTGCATACCAAAGCTATGATTTATTAGAGGCTATGGAAAAAGACACTGGCATTAAATTAAAAGAATTAAATGTTGATGGCGGAGCTAGCCGCGACAGCTTTTTAATGCAGTTCCAAGCTGATATTATGGATAAAAGTGTACAAAGACCTATGATAAGAGAAACAACTGCTCTTGGCGCTGCATACCTTGCGGGGCTTGCAGTAAAAGTTTGGAAAGATGAGAATGAACTTGAAAAACTATGGACACTTGATATTAAATACGAGCCACAAATGGGCACTCAAAAAAGAGAAAAATTATTAGCTGGCTGGCATAAGGCAGTTAAGAGAAGTTTTGACTGGGCAGAGAACTAAAAATATTATTTTTAGTTCCCTATCAAACATTTACTTTTTTGCACCTATTTTATTAAAAAGATTAATAAAACTT
>CAYJEK010000016.1:28308-35785 GCA_964369205.1 uncultured Oscillospiraceae bacterium
CCTATCAAACATTTACTTTTTTGCACCTATTTTATTAAAAAGATTAATAAAACTTAAAAAATTCACATAAAAATAATCAAGTTTTAACAACTTGATTATTTTTATTTATAATTTATGGTATATAATTATATTATAAAGATAATTTAATTATTAATAGAAAGGGGCTGAATTTATGAATGCTATAAAAAAATTAAGTAAAACAGGTTTAATGCTTATTTTAGTATCATTTGTACTCTGGGCTAGTTTTTTGCAAGAAGGAATGCCTATCAATGATGTAGTGGTAATCCCTTTATTATTTGGTAGTGTCATAACTCTTTTCTCTGCCCTTCTACATCTTAGAAAACATCGTGGTTTCCACTAAAATATACTATACACTATAAAAGAGAAAAACGGCTAAAATTATAGCCGTTTTTCTCTTTGTAAGATTATATTTTAATTTAAGGGAATATTAATTTAAGCCTAGTGCTGTTTTTTAATGCATTTGAGGGAAAAGTATGTAGCTGCTTCTTTAGTATAATAAAAGTTCCCTTTACTAAGTTAATTTCAATCATTGTTAGTTTAATCTAACTCACTAGTTAATTATATTATCATATTCTAACTAAAAAGTCAACACTTATTTTTAAATTTTATATTCCTACATATTATTAAAATTATTTTACAACTATATAACAATTATGAAATTTACTGATAAATAATTGCAATTTTTGTGTATTAATGATATAATACTTACATAAATCTAATTTTATGCATTTATTATCTTTTGTTAAGCTTAGTTAATATATTTTATTTATTTAAGAGAAAGGGTGGATACTTATGAAAAAACTATTTTCTTTAATTTTAAGCTTTGTGCTTATACTAACGATTATTCCTAGTTTATCCGTGAATGCGCTAACGCATGATGAAGAATTTGATGCTGATATTATGCTATTTGGCGAAACTACATCTGCAAAGTTTATAGCAAAAGCAGGAACAAGCGGCATTAATGTATGGATTAATGAAACAAGTGTAGATAGCACTGTGGCTGGGGTTTTAACTATTCCTGAATCAGTAAGCTATGAATCAGAAATTCACCCTATTATACAGCTAGATTCTGCTTTGTTTGAAAATTTTACAGGGATAACTGAACTTGTTTTAAGTGAAAATCTTGAGAATATTTCTAATACTGTATTTACAGGGTGCACTAATTTAAAATCAATTATTGTGCCTATTAATTCAAACATTAATACTATCCAAGAAGATACATTTAGTAATCCTATAAATATTATTTTTAAAGGTGATTTTAAAAGTAGTTACACTGATGTTATAAATAATTTACCTACTAATTCAAAAGTTTTTTATCTTGATGGCGCATCAGGCTGGGATACTGTTTCTGATGCAATGGCCTACACTGAATTTTTAGAGTTGAATGTTTTTGATGGAAGCAAAACTCTTTCTTACCCTTCCACTATAAGTGGAGAAACTATTAGCATAACAGCCGATACTTCTGATGCTACAAAAATTTTCTCTCACTGGACTTCTGAAAACACTGATGTAACTTTTGCTGATAAAAACAGTGCCACCACTACTTTTGTTATGCCTGATAGTGATGTTACTGTAACAGCTATATATAAAGCTGATTCCTCAGTAACTGCCCCTGATTCAGGAATTACACTTACTTATGATAAAGAAGCTGTCACTTTAGCAGATTTGAATTTAACTATCGTTGGTGATGGCTCGCAAACTGTTAAATGGTATAATTCTACCGATACCACAACTGAGATTTCTGCTCCAACAAATGCTGGAAGCTATAAGGCAGGGATCAGTTTACTTGAGGGCGACACTCACCTTGCTTTAAGTGAGACTTTTATAGATTTTACTATAGAAAAAGCAGCTTCTGAAATAACTTTTAATACTACTGCTGTTAATATTCCATATGTTGCCGGTGGTGTTACTTTAGATGTTAATGATGATTTTGATTACACCTTTGTTGGCGAATATTCAAATCCTGAAGGTACAGGGCTTTTCTCTAAATGGTATAATTCAAATAAAGATCAAATATATGCTCCAACAGAAGCTGGAACTTATTTTTTAGCCTTATATTATACAGAATCTAATAACTACTTAGGGCTCGCTGAAGTGCTAAAACCATTCACTATAACTCCTATAACTCTTTCTGGAAGTGTAAAAATAGATCACAATGATAAAGATGCTAATAGTAAAGTTAGTGCTAATGATCTTTTATCAGCAAACACAGCTTCTTTAAATGCCACTGGCAGTACATACACATATCAGTGGAAATTAAACGGAAATAATATCACAGGCGCAACTAATAATACATATACTGTCCCTTCAGGATACACAGATGGAAAATACACAGTGGCAGTATCTGTAACTAAAAACTATTCTGGCACAATAACTTCAAATGAAATAGGAGAAATTGCAAACAATCCACCTCCAGCACATTATGTAACATCTGGTGCAAATCAAAGTGTTGCCCAAAATAAAGCGATAACTTTTAAAACAGATATACATCATTCAAACTTTGCTGGAATCTGGGTTGATGGTGCTTCAAAAGATGTAAATACTATTGCAACGATTACTGAAGGCGAAGTGAGTGTTACTTTAAAATCAAGCTTTGTGAGTAGTTTATCTCAGGGTGAGCATTTAATAAGCTTTATCGCAAAAGATGGCGGAATTGCTTCCACATACTTTACAGTAACGGCTCCAGTGGCAGTGGCTACTACTGCACCTACCGCAAAACCTACTGCAACTCCAAGCCCTACTCCAACTTCTACTCCTATAATTGAAGATGAGAAAGTTCCAGAGGCCTCAGAGCCTGTAGTGAATCCGCAAAATGATGATTCTTCATTCCCGCTAATTCCAGTGGCAATCGGCACTTTAGTGGCTATTCTAGGAATAGTATTTATAATTAAAAAACGTAGTGCATAATTAAATAATTTTATACATTAAAAAAGAATGGCAATTGCCATTCTTTTTTTCATTGATTATTAATTACATCTTTTCAGGTGCTGTTATTTTCATAATTTCAAGGCAGTTTTGAATAACGTGTTTTACCGCCACACATAGCATTAGTCTTGCTTTTGAAAGATTTTCATCATCAGTTTTAACTCTGCAAGCATTGTAAAACTTATGAAAGGCTGCTCCTACTGTTACAGAATATTTTGTAATTTTTGAAGAGTCGTAGCTTTTTGCAACTGAAATAATTTCACTTGGCATATATGATAAAACTCTTATTAGTTCTATTTCTTCTGGCTGTGTTAATAAAGATAAATCTGCATCTTTTACATCATTTGCATCAAGACCTTGCTCTTTTAGCTGCCTTAGAATACTTGAAATTCTTGCATTTGCATATTGAACATAGTAAACCGGATTATCACTTGACTCCTGTCTTGCTAAATCTAAATCGAATAAAAACTGAGTGTTTGGCTCTCTTAAATTAAAGAAGAATCTTGTGGCATCTATTGGCACTTCATCAAGTAAGTCTGCAAGCGTTATGCTTTTGCCCGTTCTTTTAGACATACGGATTTCCACTTTTTTAGGATTTCCTTTTTCATCTAAAACAGCATTGCCGTTTTCATCTTTTTCATCGCCTATTAGTTTAACCAGCTGCATTAAAACAACGTCTAAATCATCACCATTCAGCCCTAGTGCAGTTATAGCTGTTTTCATTCTTGAAACGTGTCCGTGATGGTCTGCACCCCACACATTTATCGCTTTATCAAAACCGCGAGTTTCAAGTTTATCATAGTGATAAGCTATATCAGATGCAAAATATGTTGATATACCATTTTGGCGAATTAGCACTTCGTCTTTTTCTTCTCCAAGCGCTGTCCCTTTATACCATAAAGCGCCCTCGCTTTCATAGGTGTAGCCATTTTCAGTTAATCTTTTTATAGCTTTTTCAACATCGCCTCTTTGTAGCATTTCTTTTTCTGAAAACCATACATCATATTCAATATTATATTTTTTAACGTGGTCTTTCATTGCCTGTATGTTTTTTGGCAGTGCATAATCTATTATTGCTCTTTTTCTTTTTTCTTTATCATCATTATTGAATTTATCACCGTTAATATCATAAAATTCTTTTGCTCTTTCTATAATATCTGCACCTTGATAAAACTTTTCATCAAAAGGATAGCTTTCATCAAAAATTTGCATATATCTTGCCTCAAGGCTATCGCCAAATTTTTCAATTTGGTTTCCTGCATCATTTATTAAAAACTCTCTTGTTACTTCGTGCCCGCTCCAAGTAAGGCACTCTGCTAAAATGTCTCCCAGCGCACCGCCTCTTGCATTTCCAAGATGCATAGGGCCTGTTGGGTTTGCAGAAATAAATTCAACATTGTATTTTTTATTTTGACCATAGTTTGTTTTACCATAGTTTTCTTTTTGATTTAAAACCGCTTCTAAAACCTTAGTAAAATACTCTTTATTTAATTTAAAATTTAAAAAACCAGGCCCTGCTATTGAAGCACTTTCAAAGTATGTGTTTTCAAAATTTAAATTTTCAAGTATAGCTGTTGCCACATTTCTTGGATTATTAGAAAAGCTTTTTGAATTCACCATAGCCGCATTGCTAGAAAAATCTCCAAAAGATAAATCCGCAGGCACTTCTACTATAAAATCTTTTAAATCGCTATTTTTTATAAGCTCTGATTTTTCTATAGCTTTATTAATAGCCGAATTTATCATTTCTTTCACTTGATCTTTAGCTATTTCTTGTCCATTAAAATATTTGTAATCCATTTTTTTATACTTATTCCTTTCATAGTTTGATTTATTTCAAACTTATACATTTCCTTTTTTGATGTTTTGCTCTTTTATTAATCAAAACTATATATTTTTAACACTAACACTTATTAAATTTTCACTCACAAGCATTCCATTTGTATTCAGTGAGTATTCAAATTCTAAATTTCCGCCATTTTTATTTAAATCATTTTTTATATCTATTCCATTTATATCAAGAACTATATTGCCAAATTGAGTGGGGTAGTTGCACAAGTTTATTGAGCCTTTTTCAATGATTAAAGTGGATGGCATTTCTCCAAATCTTGTTATCGAAACACCTTTTTCCCAAGCTTTCATCGTTGTTGTATAGCCGTTAAATCCAGTGGCTTCGCTCTCTTTATAAATTATATAGTGTTTGCCATTTTTCTCATAAAAACTGCCGGTGGTAGTTAAATCCACAACATCTTCCTCTCCACCAGTTGTTATAACGCTTTTTATACTAATTAAAGCATTTTCTTTCATATTTAATTTTTCCTTTATTATTAATCTCTTAAAATTCAACCAAAACAGACTCTGCCTTGTGTTTTTTTAAAAAAACTTTTGAAACATTATCAAAATCCTCTGTGTTTGAAGTTACAAAGTATTTTGCTGTGCCTTTTTCGTTCTTAGAGTTTAATAGATTTTCTTCTTTTAAAACTCTTTTTATTTCAATAGCAAGCTCTTTGCCTGAATTAATAAGATTTATATTATCTCCAGCCACTTCTTTTAAAACATTTGATATTATAGGAAAATGAGTACACCCTAAAATTAAAGTATCGTACCCAAAATCTTTTATTGTATCAAGATACTCTTTTGCCTTGTTTTTTATAACATCATCGTTTATATGCCCTTTTTCAATAAGCACAACAAAGTCTTGGCAAGCAAGTGATATAGTTTTTATAGTTTCATCTTTTTTTAGTATTCTTTTTTCAAAAACACCCGAGTTTACAGTTGACTCAGTTGCTATTATAGCGATTTTTTTATTTTTAGTCAAACTAATAGCCTTATCCACCGTTGGGTTTATTACATCTAAATATTTAGTTTTTAAAGAAGAAATATCCTCTTTAAAAACATTTGATGAAACAGTCCCACAAGCCGCCGCTATTATTTTCACATCATGTTTGTTTAAAAAATCAACATCATTTACCGTGTATTTTTTAAGAGTTTCTTTTGTGTTTATTCCATATGGCATCCTTTTTGTATCTCCAAGATAGATAATATTTTCATTATCTAAAATACTTAAAAGCTCTTTAACACAGGTAAGTCCGCCTACTCCTGAATCAAAAACACCTATAGCCATCTCTTTTTTTTGCATAGCTATATTCTCCTCCCTTAGTTTAATTTTTTAAAACTACATACCTTTTAATGCAAGCTTTATTATTCCATCGCAAAGCTCTTCATAAGTCATATATCCATTATGCATCATCATTTTTGGATACATGCTAATATTTGTAAAGCCTGGAAGAGTGTTTATTTCATTTAAAAGAATTTCTCCTTTTTCGCTAACAAAAAAGTCTACTCTTGATAAGCCTCTGCAATCTAGTGCAGTAAATGCTTCTTTTGCAATTTCTCTTATTTTTTCTCTTACACTTTCATCTACATGCGCTGGGATATAGCTTTTTGAAGTTCCTAATATGTATTTATCATCATAATCATAGAATTCACTGCTCGCACCTATTTCGCCAACTTCACTTGCATATAAATTTGGAGATGCACCAAAAACTGCACACTCAACCTCGTGACCTTTAACAAATTCCTCGAATATAACCTTGTCATCATGAGCTAGCGCCACATTTATAGCTTGCTTTAATTCTTCTTTATTAGTAGCTTTTGAAACACCAACAGACGAGCCTGATTTTGAAGGCTTTACAAATATAGGATATTTTAATTTTTCTTCTAATCTTTTTTCTATACTATCAATATTTGATTTTTCATATGCATGCATAAAGTCCCATTTTGCTCTTTTAATATTATGCCAATCTAAAACTTTGTTTGTAAAAACTTTATCCATACAAACACTGCTAGAAAGCACCTCACATCCGCAATACGGAATTCCTGCAAGCTCTAAAAGTCCTTGCACTGTTCCATCTTCGCCGTTTTTTCCGTGAAGAACAGGAAACACAACATCTATTTTTTCTATAATAAGCTCTTTGCCTTCCATTTTAACAAGCCCCTTTGTTGCAGAATCAGGGCTTAAAAAGCAAGGAACACAATCTGGATGCTCGTGCCAAGAATTATTTAATATTTCATCGCTAGAGCCTGGAAAAAACAGCCATCTGCCTTTTTTAGTTATCCCTACTTTTACAACATCGTATTTATCTCTTGGGATATTATCCACCACACTCTTAGTGCTCATTAAACTTACATCATGCTCATTTGAAACGCCTCCAAATAAAACACATACTTTTATTTTAGCCATAGCTAAACCCTCCAAAATTATTATTACTTAATACATATTAATTTACTTTAAAAAATATTAGTGATATATTGCTATTTTTTTAATCTTTTATACTTATAATAATAGTATAATATATAAATAAATGTCAAGCAAAGAGGAGTGTTATTTTTTAATTTTCATATTATTAACATTTTTTACCACTATTAATAGGCTATAAGGCTTGACAGCTAGCTTGTTTTATGTTATATTATTTATACCTCTATCGCAGGTCGTTTTTTTATGCAAAAAATTTTTGCAGCGCAAAGAGGG
>CAYJEK010000017.1:0-34672 GCA_964369205.1 uncultured Oscillospiraceae bacterium
GATGTTTTGAGTCTTTTCAAAAAAGTTAGAAGCGACAGTTCTTCAAACAAAACTCGAAGCTATCGAAGATAGTATATTCCCCTATAGCTCAGTTGGTAGAGCACATGACTGTTAATCATGGGGTCGTTGGTTCAAGTCCAACTGGGGGAGCCAGGAAAAGGAAGGTGAGAAATTACTTTCCTTTTTATTTTAAAAAGATAAAGTGGCCGTCCAGCTAGTAAGATTGCATTTATGCAATCTAACTGTGGGGAGCTAGCCTTACTAAAGTAAGGCATGAATAAAGGAACACCAAATAGGTGTTCTTTTTTTATTTTCTAAGAAATATGTTGAACTTTGAAAGGCGGATATTTATTAACAATACAAACCCTACTATAATTATGAAATCAAAGAGTGGTATTTTATTTTGATTTCTTTTATTAAAATTATAAAATTTTAATATTTATTTCGAATTTTATTAAAAACCGTTCCTTTAAACTAGATTAAGTAAAGTAAATTGTTGACTTGAAATATTTACCATTGTATAATAATTAGTATACAATACAAGGATAAAAAAATTTTAAATGAGGATTTTAAATGAGAAATAAAAGCATAGCAATTGCGATGAGTATGATTATGGTATTTAGTGTTTTAAATACTAATACGACAGCTTTTGCTGAAAATGGTGAAGCATTAGATAATAATAAAAGTTTAACAGGACTTTTAGAAAATGTATATAAACTTGAAAAATATGAAAACTTAGAAGAGTTTTCAGGCTCAATGTATGAAGGGCATATTAATGCATCGAATATAATAGCTGATGCCGCATTTTTAGGCACTAATACTGAATATAATCAAGCGATTAGCCAATTAAAAGTAGATAAAGAGAATAATGGTACTAAAGGCGAAATAAACACATCAGTTTTTTTAGGTGAAAATGAAACGGATGCACAAGAATTAATATTTAAAACAAATGTAGATTTTGTTGGTAATGTTTTAGAACAACCAATAAATGTTGTGTTTGTTATGGATCAATCTGGTTCAATGAATATGGAGTCTTTAATGGCAACGAGAGTTAATAATACTTCACCTTGTATGAATCCTAATCATTATTATAGAGTTAAAGTGAAAATAGGGGAGACTACATATTACTATATGCTAAATCCCGTTGAGTCTAATATTACCGCCACTTGGATTAGTGGGACTACTAATGGATTAATAGAGGATTATATAGAAAACACTGAAAGTACAGTAGCCCCTGGCTCAGTAACTATGATAGCTTTTGATTCAAGTTATGCTCCACAAGATAATCATTTTTCAATAAATGATATAAGTACAAAAGGAACGGTTCAAAAACTGTTTGAGTTAGATGATGCAAATCTTACAACTCTTTTTACAAAGCAAGATACAGTAGTTAAAAGTTATGGCTCAGTTGAAGAATATTATTCACCAGCTTATATAACTAAAGATGAAAATGGAAATTCCCTGCAAGATACAGAGGAGTATATTAATTATTTAGAAGAAAAGGATTTTTGCTATGATAGAATGCTAGTTTCAAAAATTCTTTTTAAAGATTTATCAAATATTGTTTTAGAGGGTGATGGTAATAAAATAGGATATGTTCAATTTGCAAAAACAATTAGAAATTCAAGCTCACTCATAACAATACCTTTTGATTCGAATTTTACAAATATAGTTGGTTATCCACAAACAAATTATAAATTAGCATTAAACACTGCAAAAGATATTTTAGAGGATGATGTTCCTTCTATCGATCCAAATAAATTAGATCCTAAAAACTTTATTATATTTATCTCTGATGGAGAGCCATATGGAGAGCCATTATCGAGTGCCACAGTAGATGAAGATTTTATGACAAGTTTTCTTTCATCAACAGATGCTATAGTCTACTTTGCAGGAATAGATTTAGATGGAAAAGCTTTTGACACTTGGTCAAAAGTTATAGCAACAACAGGTGATGAAATAGAAACGGGAGATACAGGGGATACAGAATTAGAACACTTAGCTGAAAATGGTGAGGATTTAGAGGACCTAATAGGGATTAGAGATTATCTTGAAAAGGTAATAAATTCAGCATCTACTATAAATGCTAAAATTGATCCGATGTTTAGTTTACTAATAGATGAAAATCACCCATTAGAAATAACCTATAAGTCGGAAAATATGACAACCCCTCAAACAGTTTCATATACATCTCTTGAAAAAGCATTAGAAGAAGGACTTCTATATAATGAAAAAACAGGAGATTTACAATGGTATGTTTCTCAAAGAGAAGTAGTTGAGGCAAGGCTGAGTTTTTATCAGCAATTAAATGTTGATTTAATAAATTGGACGAAAATTCAAGCAGGTGAGACTCAAGAAGCGAATGTTATGAAAACAGCCTCTGTTGAATTTATTGATATAAATGGATTTGTAAAAAATATTACAGATACAAATGATACATCTGTAAAATTGAATGGAAATAGCGAAATCAGAATTAAAAATGAAACATCAACACAAACAAATATAAATGTAAATCAAGAAATAAACTACAGTATCACAGTTACAAACACAGGTAATGTTGATGCAAAAAACTTAATTGTTCAGCAAGAAATACCAAATTACACAGAGTACATATCGCACTCAGTGATAGATGAATTATTAGCTAGCGGTGTTTATAACTCAAATGCGAATGAGATATTATTTACTATACCAGTATTAAAAGCGAATGAAAGTATAGTTTTAAATTATACAGCAGTGGCAAAGGAATATAATGTAACTATTGAAAGTAGTGCAAAACTTGGAGTTTTAGGTAATGAAAAAACTTTAAATGCTGATGGAACACCTATATTATCTGCTATTACAATTATTCATAAAACAGGACAAATGCCAGATACAAACCCAAATCCAGCTACTCCTGCACCAACATCAACCTTAGCGCCTACAGCATATCCATCACTGCCAATTATTGTAACAACTCCACAACCGACCACTCAGGCAACTCAAAGCCCGAAGCCGAGTGAGAGTCCTTTTTTAGAGGAAGAAGGAGTTGAAATTCCCAAAACGGATGAAGATGAGTATGTTGATATTGGTAAAGTAGAAGTTGATGGCAACATATTAGAAGAAGGAGATTATACTATTGATGAAAATGGAAAAATCCAAATTAGTCAAGAGTATCTAAACACTTTAGAAGAAGGAGAACATACTCTAACTATTACAACTTCTGATGGTCAGGAATATGTAAGTAATATTTCAAGTGAAGTAGGAATCCCGTTATCGCCATTTGCTCTTGTTGAAAAAGGCGGCGCGGCATGGAGTTTATTTGATCTTATAGTAACTATATTATCAGTTATATTAATGTTTTTGTATATGATAATGAAAAATAAAGAAATAGATGATGAAGATGAAGACAACACTAACGAAATAAAAAATAAAAGAAAGAGTGCTGGATTAATTTTAATAGTTTTAGCGGCTTTCAATGTTATATTATTTATAATCACTCAAAACTTAACACTTCCTATGATAATTTTTGATAAATGGAGTATCCTATTTGCATTAATTTTTATTATTCAAATTATTACTTTCTGTTTTTCTAAAAAGAAAGTGGAAGAAGAACCGATGGAAGATAAGATATATTATTAAAAAATAAAAATTGAGCTTACAAATAAGTAAGCTCAATTTTTTAGTTATTTATTATAGATTAAAGTATTCTATCATTGCAGTATCTTCTGCTTCTATAAGCATTTCTTTAAATCCAACAGTTTGAGTTTTTATATCTGATTTTAAGAATTCAACAGCATATTTTACAGCGCCAGCAGCACCTTTGTATAAAGCAGCTTCATCTATATCAAAAGCTTCGTTGTGGTGAGCTGCACCAACACCTTTCTCATCATTTTTAATGCCTAAGAATGCAAATACACCTGGCCACATTTTTAGATAACGGCTAAAGCTTTCTGATGCCATCCATGGCTCAACAGTAGAAACATTTTCAGCTCCAATTTCTTCGCCGATAACAGTTCTTGCAAATTGAGCAAGCTCTGGATTATTAACAGCAGCAAAACTAACACCGCCATTTAAAATGTGTTTATAAGTGCAGCCATGTAATTTGCAAGTTGAATCTACAAGTTTTAAAAACTCTTCTTTGAATTTTTTACCCATTAATTCTCTTTCATAAAAACGAACAGAACCGCCAAATTGAAGTTTTTGAGGGATAACATTTAATGCAGAACCTTCTGTTTGCACAAGACCAACAGAATAAGCTAAAGCTTCATAAGGATCAAGTTTTGCCATTCTAATTCTATCCATGCTAGAGAAAATATCAGCAAAAGCAGCTATTGGATTGATAGATTGGTCTGGGCGGGAGCCGTGTCCACCTTGGCCTTCAATTTCCATTTTAAACCAGTATGAACCAGCCATCATGCCTTTATCGTTAATACCGATTTTGCCGCTTTCAAGCATAGCTTGAAGGTGAATAGCAAAACAAGTATCGATTTTAATATTGTTTTGATGAATATAATTAAATAGGTATTTGCAGTTACCAGTTGCTTCTTCGCCTCTTTCAAAAACAACATAAACTGTTCCTTCAATATCATCTTTATTATCCATTAATATTTTAGTAGCGCCTAGCATCATAGCCATATGCCCATCATGTCCACAAGCGTGCATAACACCATCTACTTTACTTTTGCAGCTTCTGCCACCTTTAATTAAATTATCATCTGTTTCTTGAACAGGTAAAGCATCTACATCAGCACGAAGCATAACAGCTTTATCACCTGGTTTATTACCAACGATAGTAGCGAATATACCCCCGTTTTCAACTACAACGTGTTCTACGCCCATAGCAGTTAATTCTTCTGATAGACGTTTGATAGTTTCATCTTCTTTATCAGATAGTTCTGGGTTTTCATGGAAATATCTTCTCATAGAGATAATATAATCCTCATATTTTTTTGCGCCTTCTAAGTATTTCATAAAATTTAATCCTTTCAAATTTTTTGTTTATTAATATATATTTTACCACATATTATAGTTTTCATCAATATAAAAATAGCGATTTACATAAATTGTATAAATTTAAAGGATACTATTTTTTTGACACTCTTTAATTTCTAATAAAAATTGCGGATTTGAGATTAATTCATAACAAACCATAAGTAAAACTTCAGCTGCCTTTTCAATTTGGAGTGAGGTGTAGTTACACTCATTATTTGTTAAATCTAATATTTCCTCAGATAAAAAATATTCACAAAGAGTAGGGATTTGATTACTTATTTTTGAAAAATCATAGTTTATAAAGTAATTATCATCATCATTATAAAAATTAAAATTTAAAGTATCAGCTGCGATAGTCAGCATATTTTGTAGTGCTGAGTTTTTAGAAAAGTGACTAGAATTTTCATAATTAGTGATATCTTGATTTGAAATTGGATTTGCCATTAATACAACATCCACCTTATTTAAATCACCGCTTTCTAAAAGTAAATCATCCCAATTTAAATCATTTGTTTTTGGAAGATTATAAATAAGAATTGTTCCTCCAAAATTTGAAACTAAGGTTTTTGCAATAATTCCAGCCCACACATTTACAAGTGCGGTTGTGTTATGGAAATTATTGTATGAGTTTGAAGAGATAAAAGCTATAACTGGCCCTTCCTTGTTAGAGGAATAAAAAGCTCTAGCGGCATTCTTGATTTGCATAAAAGATTTTTGTATGGAAAACCCATAGTCTTCTAAGATATCACAAATCATTTTACTTTTAAATTCTGTATCACAACGAAATTCATAAATGTTAAGAAGTTCTTTTTCGATAAATTTTAAATCTTTAGATAATTCTTTGATTGATTCTTTAAAGTTGTGCATTTAATTCCTCCTTTCATATTCTAAAAAAATAGGGCTGCATCCTATTGATGCAGCCCTTTAAAATTAAGACATTATCAATAGCACCTCTATCCATTGGATAGGAGTTATATAGATATTATCTTATATAACCAAGAAGTTTTATACCTAAAATCTTCTTTCGGCAAAAATACCCTTTCCTAAAAATCATCGAATGTCTTCTATATTTAGTACTCTTGTATTAGTGCACCTCTATTAATCTTTTACATTTTAGCAGAAAATAAATAAGAAGTAAAGCGAAAATTGTCATTTTTTGTAATTTTTTATAAATATAACTCCAAAAATAATACCTAAAACTAAAATAATAGGAATATATTCAGTGTAAGTTTTAGATTCTTGAACACTCTCACTAGAAGATAAAGAAAATTCTAAATTTGTATCAGGTAGAGAATTTTCTGTAAAAAAATAGGTATGATCATTCATTTTTGCAAACTGAAGATTAGAATTTACAACAAAAGGTGTTTCTTCGTTTGTAAGAATATATATGTCAATTCTATCAAAGGATTGAAAACTAGCAGCAGGAGTTAAAAGATAAACTATAGGATATGTTGTGTTATTAAAATTTATATCATCGTATCCAGTTTTTGCTGTGTAAGAAATGGTGATAGGCAAGCTTTCGTTTGCTTTAAAATCAGCCGTGTATTTTATAGCAAGTAAACTATCTTCAATAAGAGGGTAAATAAGCTCTGAAATATGTGCAATTTGCATTTCATGATAAGTTAGCGAATAAAATAATTCATCTTCTAAAACATGATAAACTTGATTATTATCTAAAAGATTTATATTATGAATTTCTAAAGCCATATCATAAACTTTTGTAATAGGTATTTGTGACTTTGATATTTCGTATTCAAAATTTAAAAATTCTTCATCATCACTAGTAGCTTTAATTTCTAAAATATCGATATCTCCATAGCTAAAGAAAACAAACTGCTTTGCATCATTATTATCAAAAGATAATCGAAAGCTATGATTTTCACCATCACCGCTATAACCAGTTGTATTTTCACTAGTTATAACTCGAGAAGAATTATCAGCTAAGAAAAAAACTTCCACTGAATATCGCTCAAAATCTTCTTCTAAAGTAAAATCCACAGTATACTCAGTTATAATTCTATCAACTTCGCTTGTATTATTTAAAATAGAGTTAAAAAGAACTTCCCCAGTAAGCCCTTTGCTAGATAAATCGTGATTATAGCCTGTGAATATAATTTCTGATTCAATTTCTTTATTGTTCACTTTTACAGTTGGGACATTATCACTAATACTTTGAGCATTACTTATAAAAGGAAATATCATAGTGCTAGAATACTCTTCACTTGAGGTGTTTTGCATTGTGTACTCTGCTGATACTACACCAGTGTGATGAAGATTAGAAGTGTCTGCATTTGAAAAATCAAAGGTTAAAATTTCATTGGAAACCTTTATTGGTGAATTGTAATCTAGAATAAAGCTTTCTATATTAGCCGTTGTTTCTATAAAAACTTGAGCTGAATTTGCAAAAGCAGAAATATTAAAAATCGAAAATAAAATAAAACAGCTTAATATAACAGTTAAGAATTTTTTCATAAATAAACCTCCTTTGTAAATAAACTTAATTTATTTAATTATATCATATAAATATTTACGATTTCAAGTTTACAAATATGAATCTTTGATATATAATAAAATTAGATAGAATAAATTAATATAGAAAGGAAAAAATATTATGAAAAAGAATAGAATAGTTTTTATTTTAGCCGTGATACTCACTTTTTATGCAGTGCCACCGTTTATTTATTTGAGTAATCCAATGGGACTAATGCTTATGATAATTCCAAGTATGCTTTTTGGTGTTTCTGTTTTTTATGGAGTAGTAAATACTTTAGAGTGGTTTTTTCCTGTTATAGTCGCGATTTTATTTCTTCCAAGTGTGTATATTTTTTATAATGAAACAGCAGGAATGTATTTTGCGATATACGGATTAATTTCAGCATTTGGAGTTTATATAGGAAGTTTATTTAATAAAAAAATAATTAGCAAATAACATTGAAGGGAATTAGAATACAATGAAGATTAAAGATGGTAGAGAATTAGTAATTACAATGGCAAAAACAAAAGATGCAAGAGATGTTTTAAAATATATGAATGAAGTTGTTAGTGAAAGTGATAACTTAACGATGGGTAAAGGCGAATTTACAATGAGCCTAAAAGAGGAAGAAGATTTTATAAGAAATACAGATATGTCAAAAAACTCTGTTATGATTTTAGGAAGAGTGGATGGTGAGATAGTTTCAGTAGGAAATCTTGGAGGTATAAATAAAAAGAGGCTTGAGCATAGAGCAGGCCTTGGAATAAGTGTTAGAAAAGGGTATTGGAATCTCGGTATTGGCAAAATAATGATGGAAAAATTAATAGGCTTTGCAAAAGACAATGTTTATATAGAACAAATTGATTTAAATGTTAGAAGTGATAATGAAAATGCAATAAAACTTTATAAAAATTTTGGGTTTAAAAAATATGGGACTCACGAAAAAGCATTTAAAATAAATGGTGAATACTTTGATATAGATTTAATGATTTTGCATTTATAGAGCGAAAAAAACTAGCGGTATACCGCTAGTTTTTTATTGCTTATAAAGATTAAAAATGTTATAATAATAAAAGTATTGACTATTAAAAAACTGGGGAGTAATATGAAAAAAATAAATTTTGAAAAATATAAACATTTAATAAATATTTCTTTAATTGCCCTTATTTCTATATTAATTTTAAGCTGGATAGGTTATAGCACGCTAAAAGATGCTAGCGATATTTCAATAAGAGAGCTTACACACGATGATTACTCTATTTTAACAGAGGAAATATTAGGTGAAGAGGGAATAAAACAAGATATCATTTTAGAAGCTGGAATGAGATTGTATGGAGTGAATTTAAATTTGCACACATATAATAGAGTAGTTAGTGGAGAAGTGTTTTTAGAACTTTTAGACCAAGATGGAAACAATATTTTCACTGTGTCTGATAACATGCACAATATAAAAGATAATACATTTATGAAGTTTCTTTTTGAGGATTATCTTTTAAATGAAGAGGATACAAAATATACACTCCATCTTTACACAAATCCTGAAACTAGTGAAGATAAAATAGCATTATGGAAAAGTGAAGAAACAAAAGAGGGCTTTCCTCTTTATGAAAATAGGGATGCAGTAGAGGGAACAGTGGCTCTGCAGTTTATATCAAGCCATTCAGGAAGTTTTATATACACATACTATTTTGTGTTTGCAGCGGCTATATTTATACTTTTGATAATTTCTTATTATTTAATCTTTATTAAAAAGATTAAACTTGAGTATGCATTTGTTTTTTTATGTTTATATATAGGAGTTATATTTGCATTTTTTACACCTATACAAGGCGGGGCAGACGAATATGTTCATATAGCTAGCAGCTACAGAAATTCAAGCGAAATTTTGGGTAATGAGCCATTTTTAGAAAATGGTGATTTACAAGTGAGACAATCGGATGCATATGATTTAGATTCCCCACCCAAGTATGATGTTTTTGATTTTCAGTTTATATATGAAGGGTTATCGCTAAAAGGAAGTGGAAATGAAGATCTAACAGGCATTAAAGCAAGAACTGCAGATGTGTTTGCTCCGCTTTATTTAGTCCAAACTCTAGGGATAACAATAGCTAGAATATTAAATATGGGCTATGTCCCTATGATAATTTTTACAAGGATACTAAATTTGATTTTATATGCAGTTATAGTATTTTTTGCAATTAAAATAATGCCATTTTATAAAAACACACTTACTTTGATAGCGCTTACACCTATTCCTCTTCAAACAGCAGCAAGCTTTTCTTATGATATTTTAGTTATATCTTTATGCTTTTTATTTATAGCACTTTCCTTTAAGTTAATATATCAAAATGAGAAAGTAAATAAAAAGGAAATATTACTATTAGTTATTTTATCGGGGTTCATTGCTCCAAGTAAAGCGGTTTATGTAGTGGTAATAGGGCTGTGCTTATTAATTCCGCACACAAAATTTAAAGATAAGAAGCAGTCGTATATGGTGAAGTCTGCAGTTTGCCTTGTGGCGGCAGTGGTATGGCTATCATTTAATTCAGCGCTTATAACAGTGTCAGCAAATCAAATATTTACTGCCTCAAAAGAAATAGTACAAACAAGTGAAATGGTATCTATTAATGAGAACACTGATAGTGATTTAAATATAACTAATGTAAAATTAGATGTACCTACTTTAGAAAACACCGAAGAATTAGTTAAAAATATGAGTGATGAGGGAGTTATATTAGAAAACGGGGATAGTAGTGTTTATTTTTCTTTCTCATATATTTTAAATAATATCCCAGCCACTATAAAATTAGTAGCAAATACAATAGGCGAAAACACTCAGCTATATATATATGAGATGTTTGGCGGAAAACTTGGCGAAGTTATAATAACACCCGTTAGTATAAGCTGGCTTTACGTAGCTTTAGTTATAGCTATTTTATTAATTTCAACTATTCAAAAAGAAGGCTTTAAAATAGAGTTTAAAGGCATAAAAAAATTATTTACACTTATGATAATTGTAATGGTGATAGGCATGGTAGTACTCGCTTGTATAACCTGGACTCCATCAAATTATGAAACTATATTTGGAATACAAGGAAGATACTTTATTCCAATATTGCCACTAGTGTTCTTTTTAATAACACCAAGTAATATAAGAGTGAAAAATAGAATAGACGATGTATTAATGTTTAGTTTAGTTTGTGTTAATATGCTAATTTTATTAGAAGGGTTTTCTATAATAGCACTAGGGTAATAATGAGGTATAGGATGAATATTAAAGCTTTGTATATAGCTTTTTTAGAAGATAAAATAAATTATTTCAAAACTTTAGATGAAAATAATTTAAAAAAGGAAGTTTTTAAAGATATTTTAGAAAATGATAATGTTTTTGATTTAGGACTTTACTGGGATGCCTTGCATTTCTCTTTAGTGGGCACTAGCTTAACTCAGCCTGATTTTACAAACCCTTTAAGTGAATTACTTTCAGGCACATATCCATTTTTTGAAGATAGTGAGGATTATATATCGTATATTAATAATAACGATGTTAAAAAGCTAACAGAAGTTTTAAATAAGGTTAATATATATGAAAAGGTTTTAGATATAACATTTAAAACACTTTCTGAAAATGATATTTATCCAGAAAGCTTTAGCGAATATAGCGAAAATCAAGATATGATTTTAAGGGAAGAGTTAAGAGATAATTTCAATAAATTAAAGATATTTTTTAATAAAGCAAAAATTGAAAATAAGGGAATTGTGATAACTTTAATATAAAAGGAGAATTAAATTTTTATGAAAAAGGCATTATATGCATATGTATTTATTGCGGTAAATATATTTGTTAAAATAAATGGAATGGATTTTGATATGATTCCAGATTTTGCAGGATATATGATATTAGGCTCAGCACTAATTGATTATCAAAATTTAAGCGATAATATAAAGAAAGTGAAAAACTATTCAGTACTTATGGTGTTTTACACAGGGTTTATGTTTATGCAAGAGGCAGTTTTAAGCTTATACCCTGAAATAGTAACAGGATTTTTAACAAGCTCATCTTTAATACTCACCGTTTATATAACACATATGTTTGTTATGGGGATAAAGGATATAGAGACAGTTAAGAAAGTTGATTTAAATGCAAGTAAGTTAATAACAAATTTTAAAATATTTGCGGTTTCCTCTTGTGCGGTAGCGATAGTAAGATTTTTAAAATTTATTCCAGTAGTAAATGAATATAAAAGTATAATAGAAGTGCTTGGAGTAATTGGTGGTATATTATTTGTTCTTTCAGTAAATAAAATGACAATTAATTTTAAAAAATATATAAGATAACAAAAAAGCAAAAGCATTATCGCTTTTGCTTTTGTTTTTTAAGCTGTTAAACACACTCAAATATCCATTAGTTGCAGGAATAATGAGCATTAATGTTGATGAGTATAAATAGATGTATGCAACTTCCCATATGCAGATAAAAAGAATAATTCCAACTACCCATATTTCAAAAAATTTAATTGCTGTGATTTCTTTGTTTTTATAATTTAAAATAATTGACAGAAAGAGCCCTATAATTAGCATAAACCGAAATGTCGAAAATAAAGTACTTGTATGAGGAGTAATATAAGCACCATAGCTAGCTCCGCCCCATGCAATAGTTTGTTTACTCATTACAAATTTATACATCTCACTAGGTGAACGAGACCATATTCTTTCAATTAATATTTGTTTTGCCGCAATGCTTCTTTCGCTAGTTGTATCTAAACTAGCAGTCATTTCATAGTCTTCATCATTAAACATTCCTTCCTCTGAAAATCCCATCATTAGCCAATGATAGTAGGGGATAGATTCGTTATGCCTATTAGTAGAATTAAATATGTTTGTTTTAGTGTAAATGGCATTAATGAGTCCTATACTAAAAGAAAATATTATTAATACCACTAATATTTTCTTTGCAGCTTCGTTAATATTATACTTTAAGAAAATATATATTATAATTGCAATGATACTGATATTGAAAATTCCTTCAATACTAGTTGCAACTGCTAAAGAAACACCAACTAAAGCATAAATTGTTAAGTTATGCTTTTTTACAGTTTCACTCAATGCAAACAAATATAAAAATATTCCTAATGCAAAAACTGATAAAACATGAGTGTAAATAAGTACATTAGCTGTATAATAGCTAATGTGTGATAAAAGCATAAAAAGTGTTAAGAATGCAAACTTTTCAGAAAATAATTTTTTTGTTGCTTGAGTTGCTAAAAATATTCCAGTAATCGTAAGGAATGAGTTTAAATAGCTTGTAAATAATGGAGATACTGCAGTGCTTGAGCCAAATAAAATAAAAATCCTGTTTACAACACTATAGAATACGGTGGTGAATAATTGATGTGGGTGAAGTAAGTAATACTCTAAACTAGCAGTGAAATGCCCAGTTTCATTGAGCTCCTTTATAGCGGTATAAATAGCTTCATAATCTCCTTTTAAGGGAACATACACATTATTTGTTGCAATATATATCATAAAACTAAAAGATATAATACATGATAGTAAGACTATAATATTGAACTTATTTTTTAGAGTGTCAGAATATATATGTATTAAAAATAGTGCGATTAAAAAGAGGATTGGCATATAAATACCAATGCTGAACATTTTAGGCAACGTAAAAAACATTATATTAACTAGTAGTATAATATAAAAAATATTAAATAATTTTATGATATGAGTTTTTATTATCATTATTCTCTCCTTAAACTAACAATGCTGAATCTTTTTTTGAATATGCATGCAGTAGTTCTATTATATTCTCGAAAAAGGGAGAAAAATGTCGTTTTTTGGTGTTTAATTTATACACAATAAAAAATCACCCATAAAGGGTGATTTTTTTATTTGTGTTAAAGTTTATTAGAATGGAGACCATCCCATTGTTGTTAGACCAAACATAATTACGTATGATAATAACATAAAGCCGATAACTTTAGGCATTGCCCATTTAAACCATTTATCAAATGGAATACCAGTCATAGCAAGTGATCCAACTGTCCAGCCAAGCATTGGTGAGATCATATTAGTGAAACCGTCACCGTATTGGAATGCTTGAACACCAAGTTCTGGAATCATTCCAAGAGCTTCGAAAACTGGTTGTAGAATTGGCACAAGAATAGCAACTTTAGCAGAAGCTGATGGGATTAGAATATTTACAACACCGATAACTAAAGTGATACCAACAGATGCGATACCTCTTGATAAGCCCATTAGAGGCTGTGTTAGTGAGTAAACTATTGTATGTAGGATATTACCAGCTGATAGGATTTGGCTTAGAACTGTAGCAAGACCGATTACGAAAGTAACGAATGCCATACTAGCAACACCTTTTGCAAATGTATCGCCAAGTTTATCAAATGAGAATCCGCCAATTAGTCCCATAATAATTGAAACAATTAAGTTACCAGCTGTGATTAATGCATAGCTGTTTACTTTTGGATCAATAAGAATTGGGTAAAGAATGTAGAATACGAATTGTAGTAAGAAAACTAAGATAATAGCAATGCTTTTACCTGTTAGCTTAACTTCTTTGATTAAATCATCTTCGTTTTCTTCGATAGCAGCATCTGGTCTCCAGCCTAAATCATACATTAAAGATTTAGTTGGATCTTTACGGATTTTTGAACAGTAGCTTAAAACAAAGTATAAGCCTAGAAGCATAAATACGTTCATAGAAATAAACATTGTGATAAATGTTCCGTAAGGAGTAACACCCATCATAAGCTGTGTTGTAAGCTGTTTTGTAGGACCTGTACCAAAACCTAGAAGTGTAGCAAATGTTGTAACACCCATAGCAACGATAGGATCCATTTTAACTTTTTTAGCAAAAAGGATACCGATAGGAACAACTGCGATCATTGAGTCGTTACCACCAAAAGCACCAAGATAAACCATTAGACAGAACATACCACCAATAAGGATGTTAGGATCTTGATTACGTAGTTTGTAGATAGCCCAGTTCATGAATTCATCGATAGCGCCAGTTCCAAGTAGAACTGCTGTCATTGCACCACCAACTAAAACAAGGTAGCCAACGAAACCAGAAGACACAAGACCTGTATGTAAAAGCATAAGCATACCAAGTATACTTACAGGTGTTTGTTCTGGAAGATATGAGAATTGATCTCCAATGATTTTTCCTGTTTCAGGATCAGTTGCGAATTGCCCTGCTGGAATAATGTATGTAGCTAAACTTGCAACAACAAGTAAACCAATCATTATCCACAGAAGATGGGGCATTTTAAAGCCTTTTTTAGCTTTTTTTTCTTTAGCTGTGTTTGCCATAAAAATTTCTCTCCTCTTAATTTTAATTTTCAAGATTTTAACACAAATCTATTGTTTTGATTATAGCACAATAAATATATAAAATTCAAGAAAAAATTTATTTTTATAAAATTATATTAAAATAAATATGTGATTTTATTATAAATAACAAATTTTTGTATAAAATTGCAATTTTACTAAATCGCTAGATGAGTAGCTGATAAGGCATGAATAATTGTTGTATCAAAAGAAGGAATAGTAAAATCCTCAGCTTTTATAAGCATACCAACTTCGGTGCATCCAAAAATAACTCCTTTTGCCCCTTTAGTAATTAAATTATTAACTATTCTAATATATTCTTTTTTAGAACTTTCATTTATTATTCCAAGGCATAATTCATTATATATAATATTATTAACTATTTCGATATCCTCAGGGCTTGGAATTAATACATCAATATTTTTATCAATAAGTCTTTGTTTATAGAAATCTTCAGTCATAGTATATTTTGTTCCTATTAAAGCTATAGTATCAATATTTTCTTTAATTATAGCATCAGCTGTAACATCGGCTATATGAACAAGAGGGATGTTAATGTTTTTCATCACTAAAGGTGCAATTTTATGCATAGTATTTGTTGCAATAAGAATAAAATCAGCGCCAGCGCCTTCCAATTTTTTTGCAATACTAGAAAGTAAATCAGCACTTTTTTGCCACTCACCATTAGCTTGATATTTTTCAATTTCCTCAAAATCTACACTATATAAAATAACTTTTGCTGAGTGAAGTCCGCCAAGTTGTTTTTTTACTTCATTATTAATAATTTCATAATATAAAGCTGTGCTCTCCCAGCTCATACCTCCAATAATTCCAATAGTTTTCATAATTATAGCCATTCCTTTCTTGATGTTTTGTGTATTTTGACACACTCAGATTAAAAGTAGTAAATTTTCGCTAGTGCTCCTTTATGATAGTTTTTAATAGTATTATAAATCGATTTATTAAAATGTGCAATAAAAAAAGGAATAATCTAGAAGATTATTCCTTTAAATATATTATTTTAGTTATTTAAAACGGGTTTTCCTGATTTATACACTTTGAAAATGTCTCGAAAAGACTCAAAATCATTTTCAGGATCACCGTTTATTATTAGTAAATCTGCAAGTTTTCCTTTTTCAATAGTTCCAGTGTAATTATCTATTTGAAGAAGTTCTGCACCGGTTTTAGTTGAGGCAATAATAATATCATTAACACTCATTCCATATTCGTGCATTAAATTCATCTCAGTTACAATATCACCATGGAAATTAAATGGAGTTCCAGCATCTGTTCCGGTTGCGATTTTTATCCCATTTTTCATAGCAAGTTGAAAAGCTTGTTTTAAAGGCTCCATTGCATCAATATTTTTTTGAAGCATCCAATCAGGTATTTTGCCTTTTCCGTATTTTACCATACCGTATGGTGCAGCAAGAGTTGCCACAAGATATGTGCCATGTTTTTTCATAAGCACAATTGCTTCATCATCAAGACCAATGCCGTGTTCAATAGAAGTGATGCCAGCGCGAATTGCATTTTTATTTCCTTCAACAGATTGTGAATGAGCGGCAGTAGTTTTGCCAGTTTTTTCAGCTTCAATACAAGCGGCCCTCATTTCTTCTTCCGACATTTGGGCAGCTCCTGGCTTTACTCCTTTAGTAGTGCCACCGCCAGATGCAAAAACTTTAATAACATTTGCCCCTTTTTTAATCTGTAGCCTTGCATATTTTTTTACTTCATCAGTTCCATCTACCTCGTGAGAGAATAACCAGCCGTGACCTCCTGTCATAGTAAGTGGCTGACCAGATGCAACAAGGTTTGGACCTTCGATTAAGCCTTCATCTATCATATCTCTAATATCGATATCAATATCATACTTTGAGCCTAATGAACGAGTAGAAGTAACACCGTTTTTTAGATAATTTTTGCAGTTATTAATTGCGCGAACGGTGCAGTAAGATTGCTTTACATCAGGAGCAGATTGAGCACTGAAATCAAGGCCTGCATCAACTGAAATATGACAGTGGCAATCAATCAGCCCAGGAAGAAGAACTTTTTGTGTTCCATCAATTTCAATATCAGCTTCCATCTTAGTGGCTTCTTCTCCTATGGCAAGAATATTTTTATTGAATACTATACAAGAGTTATCAGTTTTTTTACCCATACCATCATAAATAGTAATATTATTAATTTTTATTTTTTGCATAATGCTTTTATTCCTTTCACTATGTTTTATTTTTAAATTTAAAATGGAGTCCATCCCATTGTTGTTAACCCAAACATAATTACATAAGATAAAAGCATAAATGAAATAACTTTAGGCATTGCCCATTTAAACCATTTATCAAATGGAATACCAGTCATAGCAAGTGAGCCAACTGTCCAGCCAAGCATTGGAGAAATCATATTAGTAAATCCGTCGCCGTATTGGAAAGCTTGAACACCAAGTTCTGGAAGCATACCAAGAGCTTCGAAAATAGGTTGCAGAATTGGGATTAAAATAGCTATTTTTGCAGAGGCGGATGGAATTAAAACATTTACTATACCAATAACTAATGTAATACCAACAGATGCAATTCCTCTTGATAAGCCCATTAGAGGCTGTGTTAGTGAGTAAACTATAGTGTGAAGAATATTACCAGTGGCCAAAATTTGACTCATAACTGTGGCAAGTCCAATTACAAATACAACAAATGCCATACTAGCTATACCTTTTGCAAATGTATCGCCAAGTTTATCAAATGAAAATCCAGCTATTAATCCCATAGCTATTGAAACAATTAAGCTTACTGCTGTAACTAAAGCATAACTATTTACGCTTGAATCAATATATAAAGGATAAAGAATTAAAAATAAAAATTGCAATAGATAAACTACTATAATAGCAATATTTTTTCCTTTTAAATTTACTTCTTTAATTAAATCTTCCTCAGATTCATTTATATCAGCATCAGGTCTCCACCCTAAATCATACATTAATGACTTAGTTGGATCTTTACGGATTTTTGAGCAGTAACTTAAAACAAAGTATAAACCTACAATCATAAATACATTCATAGAGATAAACATAGTTCCGAATGTACCATAAGGAGTAACTCCCATTAAAAGCTGCGCTGTAAGCTGTTTTGTAGGGCCTGTACCAAAACCTAAGAGTGTAGCAAAAGTTGTAACACCCATAGCAACGATAGGATCCATTTTAATTTTTTTTGCAAATAAAATACCAATAGGTACGATAGCTATCATAGAGTCGCCGCCACCAAATGAGCCAAGATATACCATTAAACAAAACATACCGCCAATAAGAATATTTGGGTTAGAATTACGAAGTTTATAGATAGACCAGTTCATAAATTCATCAATAGCCCCAGTTCCAAGTAAAACGGCAGTCATTGCACCACTCATTAAAACAAGATAACCTATATATCCCGAAGTAACAAGTCCACCGTGCATTAGCATTAGTGTATCAAAAATACTAACAGGAGTTTGCTCTGGAAGATAAGAAAATTGATCTCCTAAGATTTTTCCTGTTTCAGGATCAGTTGCGAATTGCCCTGCTGGAATAATATATGTAGCAATACTTGCCGCAACAAGTAAGCCTAGCATTATCCATAATAAATGGGGCATTTTAAAGCCTTTTTTTTGTTTTTTTTGATCTTTAACTGTAGTTGCCATAAATTTTTTCTCCTTTTATAATTAATCGTTTAAACATTATAAATATATTAGCATAGTTAATTTGGCAAAATCTGTTAACCAGTTTACAAATATAAAGTTGTATAGAATATAATGAAAAAAATATTAACAAAAAAAGGAATTGCCTATGTAAGGCAATTCCTTTAAATATATTATTTCTTTTTATTTGCTCTTTGTCTCATTGAGTGATCAAGGATAGCTTTTCTAATTCTTAGAGTTTTTGGAGTAACTTCAACTAATTCATCTGGAGCTAGGAATTCTAAACATTCTTCAAGGCTCATTTTTTTATGAGGAACTAGTCTTAAAGCATCATCGGAGCCAGAAGCACGAGTGTTTGTTAATTGTTTTTTCTTGCAAACATTAACAACTAAATCCTCAGCCTTTGGACTTACACCAACAACCATACCCGCATAAACAGGCTCGCCAGGACCGATGAATAAAGCTCCTCTTTCTTGAGCGTTAAATAAACCATATGCAATACTTGTTCCGTTTTCAAAGCAGATTAGTGAACCTGTATGTCTTACTGGTAATTCACCTTTATGAGGTTTGTAGCCATCAAAAATAGTGTTTAGTATACCCTCACCTTTTGTATCTGTTAAGAACTCACTTCTATATCCAAATAAGCCACGAGAAGGCATTTTAAATTCAACTCTCATACGAGTCTCGCCTTGAGGTGCCATTTGCACAAGCTCTGCTTTTCTTGAAGAAAGCTTTTCAATAACACTTCCTTGATATTCAGTTGGAACGTCTACAACAACATGCTCATATGGCTCTAGAAGAGTTCCATCAGTGTCGTTTTTAAGAAGAACTTTTGGAGGAGAAACTTGGAATTCATATCCTTCTCTTCTCATGTTTTCAATAAGGATAGAAAGGTGCATTTCGCCTCTACCCATAACTTGGAAACTTTCACTTGTTGTTGAATCTGTAACTTTTAGGGCAACGTCTTTTAAAAGTTCTTTATGAAGACGGTCTCTTATTTGTCTTGATGTTACAAATTTTCCTTCTTTTCCAGCAAATGGAGAATCATTAACAGCAAATGTCATTTCAACAGTTGGCTCATCTATAGCAACAAACTCGATTGGCGAAACATTATTAGGATCACAGAATGTGTTACCAATAGAAACTTCATCAATACCTGAAACGATAACTATATCTCCAGCAGAAGCTTCTTCAACAGGAACTCTATTTGTTCCCTCAAAAGCATAGATAGCTGTGATTTTACCTTTTCTTTTAACTGATTCATCATTCCAGTCGCAAACTGCTATTTCTTGGCCAACTTTAACAGTGCCAGATTCAATTCTACCAACAGCAGTTCTACCAACGAAGCTATTATAATCAACGTTTGAAATTAGCATTGAAAAAGGTGCCTCAACTTCAACTTTTGGAGGATTGATGTATTCCATAACAGTTTTAAAGATTGGCTCAAAATCTGTTCCGCGAACTTCTGGTGAATAGTTTGCAATACCTTCTCTGCCTGAACAGAAAATCATAGGGCTGTCTAATTGCTCATCAGTAGCGCCTAAATCCATTAGTAATAATAGAATTTCATCGATGATTTCTTTAATTCTTGCATCTGGTCTGTCGATTTTATTAATAATAATAACTATTGATAAATTTTGTGCTAAAGCTTTTTCTAAAACAAAGCGTGTTTGAGGCATAGGGCCCTCAGCTGCATCAACTAATAGTAAAACACCGTCTACCATTTTTAAAACCCTCTCAACTTCGCCACCAAAGTCGGCATGTCCAGGGGTGTCAACGATGTTTACTTTTACATCGCCGTATCTGAAAGAAGCATTTTTTGCAAGGATAGTAATCCCTCTTTCTCTTTCTATATCGCCAGAGTCCATAACTCTTTCATTAACCACTTGGTTTTCACGGAAAGTACCACTTTGTTTTAACATTTGGTCAACTAAAGTTGTTTTACCATGGTCAACGTGGGCAATAATTGCAATATTTCTTAAATCTTGTCTGTTCATTTTATAACCATTCCTTTTTTTATGTCTTTCGCCCTATTCATACATTTTTATTATAATACGGACTTTAAAGACATAACTCTATTTATTTTGAAAAATATTCAAAGTTTCCTTATATATTATGTCTTCCTTTTATTAACATATAATATATTACTCTATTTTGCAAATATAATCAAGTGTAATTTTGTTATTTTAAATAAAAATTTACAAATTTTATTGTTTAAAACATAAAAAAACAAAACTTTTATAATTCGTTAATAAATTTTGAAAGTTTTGTTATAAAAGTTGAAGAAAAATAAAGAGTATGATATAATTAATTGTTTAAGTTTATAATAAAATATAATATAAAGTATATATAATAGAAAGGCAGAAGAAATATTGTGAGAATTTTAGGGATAGATCCTGGCTATGCAATAGTGGGATATGGAACAATACAGCTAGAAAAGAATAAATTCTATCCTATAGAGTTTGGCGCAATAACAACTAAAGCCCACACAAATTTTGAGGATAGACTAGAAGTTGTTTACACAAAGCTTGATGAAGTGATAAAACGAACAAAGCCAGACGCCCTAGCAATAGAGCAACTGTTTTTTACAACAAACCAAAAAACTGTTATCCAAGTAGCACAGGCAAGAGGCGTTATTATTTTATGCGCTAGAATGAATAACATACCTGTTTTTGAATATACACCACTACAAGTAAAGCAATCAGTAGCAGGGTATGGAAAAGCTTTAAAAAAGCAAGTTCAGGAAATGGTGAAAATACTTTTAAGGCTTGAAAAAACTCCAAAACCAGATGATACAGCGGATGCACTAGCAATAGCAATTTGCCACGGACATTCATATAAATCAAAATTGTTATCTGCAAGGGTAAAAAAATCTTAAAATAGAAAATTAAAAGATAAGAAAGGCAGTAGCTTTTAAAAAGGCTACTAGTTAGGAAAATAAATGATATATTCTCTTTTTGGGAAATTAGTGGAAAAATCTCTTGATGAAATTGTTATAGATGTTAATGGAGTGGCATATCTTGTGCACATTCCTCAAACGGCACATTCAGTTATCCCAGCTATTGGGCAAAGCTTCACTATTTACACCTATTTAAATGTTAAAGAAGATGATATGGAGCTTTATGGCTTTTCTTCAAAAGAAGAGCAAAAAGCTTTTAAAATATTAATAAGTGTTTCAGGCGTAGGGCCAAAGGTTGGCCTTGCCATACTTTCAGTTTTATCTTTTGATAGGATAGCACTTGCAGTATCAAGTGGAGATTTTAAAACATTTACTGCAGCATCAGGAGTAGGACCAAAACTTGCACAAAGAATTATTTTAGAATTAAAAGGAAAATTTGATAGTGTAGAAACATCAGGGATTTCAATAAGTGATATATCACAAACGGCAAATTCTAATCAAAATGGTATATCACAGGCGATATCAGCCCTTGTAGCACTTGGCTATTCTCAAAGCCAAGCGGCACTTGCAATAAGTAAGCTTGATGCATCTTTAGATGTTCAGGAATTAATAAAACAAGCATTAAAACAAATTTCAGGGGGTAGGATTTAATGAATGAAATTGCTTTTCAAGACATGGATAGGCTTATTTCAGCTAATGAAATTGCAGAAGATGTAGATAATGAAAACTCCCTAAGGCCAAAAACCCTTGATGAATATGTGGGGCAAGAAAAATTAAAAGATAATTTAAATGTATATTTGCAAGCTGCAAAAATGAGGGGAGAAAGTTTAGACCATATTTTATTATATGGCCCACCAGGACTTGGAAAAACTACCCTTGCCGGAGTTATTGCAAATGAAATGGAAGTTAATATTAAAGTAACCTCAGGCCCTGCTATTGAAAAACCAGGCGATTTAGCGGCACTTTTAACAAACCTTGAAGAGGGCGATGTTCTATTTATAGATGAAATTCATCGTATGTCAAGGCAGATTGAAGAGGTTTTATATCCGGCACTTGAAGATTTTGCACTTGATATAATTATAGGAAAAGGCCCAAGTGCGCAGTCGATAAGAATAAACTTGCCAAAATTTACATTAATTGGTGCAACAACAAGAGCTGGACAATTATCAAACCCTTTAAGAGATAGATTTGGAGTTATTTTAAAACTTGAAATGTATACAAATGAAGAGCTGGCAAAAATTATAAATCGCTCAGCTGCGATTTTAGGAATAGAATCAGATGAAGAAGGAGCGCTAACTCTTGCTAAATGTTCAAGAGGAACTCCAAGGGTTGCAAACAGGCTTTTAAAAAGAGTTAGAGACTTTGCACAGGTTAAAGGCGATGGAATTATAGATAATAAGATAGCAAAACTGTCTCTTGATAGGATGGATATAGACTCTCTAGGTCTTGATGCCCTTGATAGAAATGTTATGCGAACGATTATAAATATTTATAAAGGAGGCCCTGTGGGCCTTGAAACATTAGCGGCAGTTATTGGAGAAGAAGCAATAACTCTTGAGGATGTTTGTGAGCCGTATTTAATGCAGCTCGGATTTTTAGCAAGAACTCCAAGAGGGAGAATTTGCACAGATTTAGCATATAAACATCTTAATATACAAAATGAAAATACAGAACAGCAAACATTAGAAGATTTATAGAAAAGGAAAGATATTATTATGGCAAGATTATTTGGAACAGATGGAATAAGAGGGATAGCAGGAACAGAATTAACTCCAGAGTTATGCCTAAATGTAGGCAGAGCAGCGGCTATCGCCCTTACAGGAAAATTAAAACATAAACCTAAAATTTTAATAGGAAAAGACACTAGAATATCAGGGGATATGATAGAAAATGCACTTACAAGTGGATTTTTAAGTGTTGGGGCGGATGTTATTTCAATAGGAGTAGTGCCAACTCCTGCAGTGGCATACCTTGTTAAAAAATATGGCTGTGATGCAGGTGTAATGATTTCAGCAAGCCATAATCCAACAGAATTTAATGGTATTAAAATCTTTAATGGCGAAGGGTATAAACTAGCTGATGAAATAGAGGATAAAATAGAAACTCTTGCTGTTAAAACTCCAGAAGAAATGAAAAATTTAACGGGTGAAGAAATAGGAAGAGTAAGTATTCTTAATACTGCGGTAAATGATTATGTTGAATATTTAAAAGCTGCTGCTACACAAGATTTATCATCAATGAAAGTGCTTTTTGATTGTGCAAACGGCGCTTCAAGCGAGACTGCAAAATTAATTTTTAATTCGCTAGGGGTAAAAGCTACATATGTTGGAGATAAGCCAGACGGAGTGAATATAAACAAAGACTGTGGCTCAACATATATTAAAAACCTTGCAAAACTAGTTAAAGAAGGGCAGTTTGATTGCGGAATAGCTTTTGATGGAGATGCAGATAGATGCCTTGCAGTTGATGAAAATGGCGATGAAATAGATGGCGATAAAATTATAGCTATCCTTGCAACTCGTATGAAAGCAGAAGGAAAATTAGTAAACAATACAGCTGTTGTAACAGTTATGTCTAACTTAGGATTTATGAAGCATATGCAAAAAAGAGGAATAAAAACTCTTACAACAGCAGTTGGTGATAGATATGTTTTAGAAGAAATGAGAGAAAAAGGCTTATGCCTTGGCGGTGAGCAATCAGGGCACGTTATTTTAACAGACCTTTCAACAACAGGAGATGGACAATTAACAGCTCTTTGCCTTTTAAATTATTTTGCAAAAGAAAAAAGTGAGAGAAAAGTTAGTGATTTTAATAATTGCTACTCAAAATTTCCACAAGTTTTACTTAACATTAAAACAACAAATGATAAAAAAGAAAAATATAAAAATGATGAATATATAGAAGGTTTTATTGAAGCAAAACAGCAACAATTAATGGGACTTGGAAGAGTTTTAGTTCGTCTTAGTGGAACAGAGCCGTTAATAAGAGTTATGGTTGAGGGTGAGAATGAAGAAATTATAACTAATGTTGCAAATGAAATTGTTGATAAAATTAAATCAAGATTAGGAATATAAAAATGAGAGATAAAAATAACTGGCAAGACTATAAACTGCTAGATGCTACAGACGGTATGCGTCTTGAGAGCTGGGGAGGAATTATTCTTTCTCGTCCAGATCCACAAGTAGTTTGGAAGTCGCCAAGAAAAAGTGATTTATGGGATAAATGCCATGCTGTTTACCATCGTTCTGATAAGGGTGGCGGAAACTGGGAAATTAAAAAAAGCTTTAAAGAAAAATGGAATATTAATTATAATGATTTAAAATTTATAGTATCGCCAACTGGATTTAAACACACTGGCTTATTCCCAGAGCAAGCGGTAAACTGGGATGAATACACTCGTTTAATAAAAAAAGAGGATAGAGAAATAAATGTTTTAAATTTATTTAGCTACACAGGAGGTGCAACACTTGCTTGTGCAAAAGCAGGAGCTAGAGTTTGCCATGTGGATGCCTCAAAAGGAATGGTGCAATGGGCAAGAGACAATGCAAAAGTATCAAATCTTGCTGATGCTCCTATTCGCTGGATAGTGGACGACTGTATTAAATTCGTTCAAAGAGAAATTAGAAGAGGCAATAGATACGATGCTATAATTATGGATCCTCCAAGCTATGGAAGAGGCCCAAATGGCGAAGTGTGGAAGCTTGAAGATAATATATATGATTTAATAAAAATGTGTAGTGAACTTCTAAGTGATGATCCATTGTTTTTTGCAATAAATAGCTACACAACGGGTGTTTCAGCGAGTACTATGGAATATATGATAGAAGAAGAAGTGGCATCAAAATTTAAAGGTGTTGTATCAAGCGATGAAATAGGCCTTACTGTAGAGTCTACAAATAAGGCGCTTGCTTGTGGTAGCACAGCTTTTTGGAAAAAGTATTAGAATTTAAGGAATTATAAAATGATAACAGTTAAAGATTTGTATTTTAAATATGAAGAAGACAAAGAAAATGCTCTAAATGGTGTAAATCTTACGATTAATAAAGGCGAATTTATCGCGGTACTGGGCTCAAACGGCTGTGGAAAATCAACTCTTGCAAAACATTTTAATGCAATTTTAATTCCAAGCGAAGGTGAAGTTTTAATTGATGGAATGGACACAAAGGATTATAATAATGTTCTTAAAATCCGCCAAAATGTTGGAATGGTTTTTCAAAATCCTGATAATCAAATCGTTGCAACAGTGGTTGAAGAGGATGTTGCGTTTGCGCTTGAGAATTTAGGAGTAGAGCCAGATGAAATAAGAAAAAGAATTGATGATGCTATGGACAAAACAGGTGTTATTAAATTTAAAAATAAAGCTCCACATCAGCTTTCAGGCGGGCAAAAACAAAGAGTTGCAATCGCGGGAATAATTGCTATGAGGCCAGATTACATTGTTTTAGATGAGCCAACGGCTATGCTAGATCCTGAGGGAAGAAGAAAAGTTTTAAAAACTATTAAGTATTTAAATGAAGAATTTAATATCACTGTAGTTTTAATTACTCACTATATGGATGAGGCGGCTATGGCAGATAGAGTTGTGGTGATGAATGAGGGGAAAATACTAGCGGATGATAATCCAAAAGAAATTTTTTCAAAAGTAGACTGGGTGAAAAGCTTACACCTTGATGTTCCTCAAACAAGTGAGATTGCTTATGAATTATCAAAACTTGGACATAATTTATCAGCAAAAGAAATATCAATTGATGAAGCTGCAAATCAGCTATATAAATTTTTAAAGGAGAAATAAGTGTCAGTTTTAAAAATTAATAATTTATCCTACACATACAATAAAGGTATGCCAAACTCAACAAAAGCACTAGATAATATAAATCTTGAAATTAAAGAGGGTTCATTTGTTGGAGTTATAGGGCACACTGGGTGCGGTAAATCAACACTTATTAGCCATTTTAATGGGCTTAATAAACCTCAAGAGGGAAGTATTTTATTAAATGGCAGAGATATGTGGAAGGATTATTTAGATATAAGAGAAGTTCGTTTTGAAGTAGGGCTTGTTTTTCAGTATCCTGAATATCAGCTCTTTGAAGAAACTTGCTATAAAGATATTGCCTTTGGCCCTAAAAATATGGGGCTTTCAGATGAGGAAGTGGACGAAAGAGTAAAATTTGCAGCAAAATTTTGCTATATAGATGATGAAATGCTGCAAAAATCTCCATTTGAATTATCTGGAGGACAAAAAAGAAGGGTTGCAATTGCAGGTATAATTGCAATGAGACCAAAAGTATTAGTTTTAGATGAGCCTTGTGCAGGGCTTGATCCTATGGGTAGAGAGCAAATTTTAAATCAAATAAAAAACTACCACAAAGAAACAAAAAGTACTATTATTTTAGTTTCACATTCAATGGAAGATATAGCAAATTATGCCGATGAAGTTATAGTTATGCAGGAAGGCAAAATTTATAGCTATGATAAAACGGAAAATATATTTACCGATGCTGAAAATTTAAATAAAATGGGACTTGGTATTCCAGATATAACAAAGGTGTTTTTAAAATTAAAAGAGATGGGAATTGATATAAATACAGATGTTTACACAATTCCATATGCACTAAAATCGCTTTTAAAATATAAAGAGAAGGAGAATGGAGATGCTTCGTGATATAACTATAGGTCAACATTTTCCAGGAACTAGCCCTGTGCATAAATTAGATGCAAGATTAAAATTAATAATGGTGATAGCATTTATTGTTGTTTTATTTTTAAGTACAAACTTTATGGGGCTTGTTTTATCAGCAGGATTTGTTTTAATAGCCTTTTTATCAAGTAAAATTCCTCTTAAAATGCTATTAAAAAGTATGAAGCCAATATTGCCACTTATAATTTTTACAGTAGTTTTAAATTTATTTTTTATAACGGGCGATGTAATTATATTAAGTTTTTTTGGAATAGATATATATTTAGAGGGTGTTTATTTTTGTATAGTTATGGTTGCAAGAATAGTATTATTAATTTCAGGTACTTCACTTTTAACATATACAACTAGCCCGATAGATTTAACTGATGCTATGGAAAGACTAATGAAACCTTTATCACTTATTAGGTTTCCAGTGCACGAGATGGCAATGATGATGACTATTGCTTTAAGATTTATTCCAACATTAGTTGAAGAAACAGATAAAATTATAAATGCACAAAAATCAAGAGGAGCTCTTTTAGACTCAGGAACATTTTTTGAAAGAGTGAAAGCTTTAGTGCCAATATTAATTCCTTTATTTATTTCAGCTTTTAGAAGAGCGGATGAACTGGCTACTGCTATGGAAAGTAGATGCTATAATGGCGGCGAGGGAAGAACAAGGCTAAAGCAATTAAAAATAACAAAACAAGATGTATTAACAAGTCTTTTTTGCGTTTTATTTTTCCTTCTTATTTTTGCGACAAGATTCTACTTTGTAAGGGTGATATAATTGAAAGTATTGTTAAAACTTATGTTTGATGGAACAAATTATCATGGGTTTCAAATTCAAAATAATGCAGTTAGTGTTTTTGAGGTGTTTCAAAAAGCCTTAATTAAAATACTAGGTGAAAAAACAGATATTAAAGGCTGTTCAAGAACAGATACAGGTGTTCATGCAAAAAGTTATTATATTAGTTTTGAGACTAGTAAAGAATTAAGTTTATCAAAACTACCACTATCTTTAAATGCGAATTTACCAATGGATATAAGGGTAATTGATGCAAAAAAAGTGGATGATGATTTTCATGCAAGATACTCAGCTAAAAAAAAGGAATACACCTATTATATTAATAATAGCCATATTGATGATGCTTTTAATAATAAATATTATTTTAAAGTGCCATATAAATTAGATGAGGATTTAATGGATAAAGCGGCTAAAGAATTTATAGGTGAGTATGATTTCACAGCTTTTATGAGCCAAAAATCAGCGATAACAGAATGCACAAGAAGAGTGTATTCTGCATCGGTTGTAAGAAATGGCGATATGATAGAATTTAAAATTCTAGCTAATGGCTATTTATATAATATGGTAAGAATTATGATGGGCACTTTAATAAAAGTGGGCTCAAAAAAACTTTTACCAAGTGATATTAAAAAAATAATAGAATCTAAAAATAGAAATAATGCAGGAGTAACAGCTCCTGCAAAAGGATTGTTTTTAACAGATGTTATATATGAATGTTAATAGGCACAATATTTTCACAAAAAAAATATATAATAAAAAAGGGTAGAAAATGAAGGAAAACAAAAGGCTAACTAGAAGCGAGCTTGCACAAAAAAATAGAGCTTTAATTAGAAGGCAAAAAACTAGAAGAGTTGTGTTTGTGATACTTCTTTCTAGTATATTTTTGTATATAACTGGAATTTATGGAGCCTCACTTGCCTACTTTGGAGATTTTTTAAGCAATGTTTCTGTTTACTTAAAAACAGGAGACGGATGGCCCCTAGAAGGAGAATTTTCGTCTGTTTCACAGGTGAGGACAACAGATAATGCACTTTGTGTTTTAGAAAAAGATGTGCTATATGTTTATTCACCAACAGCTTTTGAAGTGCAAAGCTACACTCATGCAATGCAAAATCCAATTATAGACACTTCTGGAAGTAGGATAGTGATATATAATCCAAAGCAAACAAGCTTTAAAGTTTTGCATAGTGATGAAGTGATTTTTAACACGGATGTTGGAGAAAAAATAACACATATTGCAATAGCTGAGGATAATACAATAGCAGTAACCTCAGAAAGTGAAAGCTATAAAGGGCAGGTGGTAGTTTATAATTACTCAATGGAAGAGCAGTTTGTTTGGAATTGTAGTAAAGGGTATCCAGTTTATTCAGCTATATCAAATGGCGGTGAATATATAGCAGTTACAGTATTAAATAGTGTTCAGGGAACGATAGTGAGCGATATATATATAATAAATGCGGATGAATATATTGAAGAATTTGTAATTTCTCACACAGAATATCCTTTAAACATTGATATAACTAATACAAATAATGCTATAATAACATACACAAATCATATATCCGTTTGGGATATTGATAAAAAGGAAGAAATTTATACATATAATATAGATAATAAAGATATACTATTTCAAGAGTTTAAAAACCCATATACTATAGCAGTTTTTGGCTCTTTTGAAACAGACAGTCAAACTCAGCTTGTGGTTTTAAATGAAATGCTAGAGCCTATTATAGATATAAATTTTAGTGAGGAAATAAAAGATGCGGTAATAGAAAATCAAAGACTGTATATTTTAGGCTCAAATGAAGTGTATGAATATAATTTGCAAGGAGAACTTTTAAATAAAACTCTAGCAAATTCAAATCAAAAATTTTTAAGCGACTATCAGGGCGGAATAATTATTTCCTCTGATAGCATAACAGAAATAGAAAGAACAGATTAAAAGGAATGGTGATTTTATGTTTACAGATATAGTAATAATAGCAATTTTAATAATATGTATATTAGTTGGGTTTTATAAGGGGTTTGCATCCTCTTCTTTAGAATTTCTATCAAGTTTTTTAAGCCTTATAGCGTCATATTTTATAGCGGGCTTTGCAGCAGATTTTATATTCGAGACATTTTTTAGAATGAATGTGGCAGAAGGCATACTTTTATCAATGCAAGGCATTGGTAGCGAAGTTGCTGTTGAAACTTTAGTTAATGGATTTTTAATTGATATTAATGCAGATTTTCTTCAAGGCGCTGTAGCGAATTTTACTTCTAGTATAGGGTTTTCATCTGTTTCAGCAACGATGGATGGGGCTTTATTATTCACAGATAGTGTTATTCGTCCGTTTGCAGAGGTTTTAATTGGATTTGTTGTATTTATAATAGTATTTTTAATTCTTAGAATTTTAATAAGACAGGTTGCAAAAAGTTTAGAAATTGTAAATAAAATTCCACTAATAGGTCTTGCAAATAAATTAATGGGAATTGTTTCAGGTGCAGTAATAGGAGTTATATATTCAACACTAGTGACTTTTATATTTATATTAGTTGGCCTTGTTGTAGATTCACCTACATTATCCCAAAACTTAATAACAGATAGTAGAATAGTATCTACTGCACTGAATTTTATTATAAGTGTAGTAAACTAATGCTTTTTAAATAGTAAGAGGAGGTAATTTTATGTTGTGCGAAAGATGTAATAAACGTCCAGCCATGATATATGTTCAAACAAATGAGGGGGGCGAGACTAAAAGTAAAGGTTACTGCCTCACATGTGCAAAAGAATTAAATATAAAGCCTATTGATGATATGATGAAGCAAATGGGAATAGGTGAAAATGAATTAAAGGCAATGGAAGAGCAGTTTAAAGGCCTTATGGAAGGTGCAGAAGGCGAAGATGGTCAGCCTTTAGATTTTAAAAATATGCTTTCATCATTTAATAATATGGAAGAAGACGAAGATGAGGATGAAGATTTTGAAATCGGAGGCTCATCAACTATCCCTGTTAATGAAGATGAGGATAAAAAAGATAAAAAGAAAAAAAGAGCTAAAAGAAAATTCTTAGATCAATACTGCGAAAATTTAACGGATAAGGCAAAAAAAGGTGAAATAGATAGAGTTATCGGCAGAGGCGATGAAATTTACCGCGCTATTCAAATTCTATCAAGACGACAAAAAAATAATCCTTGCCTAATTGGTGAGGCGGGTGTTGGTAAAACTGCTATTGCAGAAGGTATTGCCTTAAAAATTAGTGTGGGAGATGTTCCGCAAAAATTAAAAAATAAAGAGATATACCTTGTTAATATGACAAACCTTGTGGCGGGAACTCAATTCCGTGGGCAGTTTGAGGCAAGGGTGAAGAGCCTTATAAGTGAAGTAAAATCTAATGGTAATATTATTTTATTTATAGATGAAATTCACACTATTACAGGCGCTGGCGACTCTGAGGGCGCTATGAATGCTGGTAATATCCTAAAACCAGCACTTTCAAGGGGCGAAATACAAGTTATTGGTGCTACAACATTTGCAGAATACAGAAAATTTATAGAAAAAGATTCAGCTTTAGAAAGAAGATTTCAGCCTGTAAAAGTTGAAGAGCCTTCAATTTCAGATACTATAGATATAATTTCTGGAATAAAAGAGTATTATGAAAAATATCATTTTGTTAATGTTTCTCAGCAAATTGTTGATTTAACAGTTAGAATGAGTGAAAAATATATAACAGATAGATTTCTTCCAGATAAAGCTATAGATTTATTAGATGAGGCTTGTGCTTGCTGTAATTTAAGGCATCCAAAAATTTCTGATTGGTTAAGTGAATCAGAAGAATTAAAAAAGCTAGATGCAAAGCTTGAAGAGCTACAAAGTGTTACAGATAAAGATTTAGATTATGAAAAAATAGCACAGGTAAAACAAGAAATTTATCATAAAGAAACACAGGTTAGCGAGCTTTTTACTGAAGTTAGTGATATAAATGTTGAAATTGATGATATAGCAAGAGTTATTCATTTATGGACAGGAATTAGCGCTGTTAAAATTAAAGAGAGCGAATATACTAAAATCCAAGGCCTTGAAGGAAAACTTTTAGAAAATATTAAAGGGCAAGATGAGGCTGTGAATTTAGTTTCAAAAGCGATAAAAAGAAATAGAGCTGGAATTTCAGGCAAACTTCGTCCAGCGAGCTTTTTATTCGTTGGCCCTACTGGTGTTGGTAAAACAGAGCTTGTAAAACAGCTTGCAAACCAGCTATTTGACACTGTTGATCCGATGATTCGTTTTGATATGAGCGAATTTATGGAAAAACATGCCGTTTCAAGATTAATCGGCTCGCCTCCTGGCTACGTTGGCTATGATGAAGCAGGCCAATTAACTGAAAAGGTGAGAAGAAAGCCATATAGTGTTGTTCTTTTTGATGAAATAGAAAAAGCTCATCCAGATGTTATGAATATTCTTCTTCAAATTCTAGATGAAGGAAAGATAAATGATGCACAAGGCAGAGTTGTGAATTTTGAAAACACAGTTATCGCAATGACTTCAAATGCAGGCAGTACAGATAAAAGTGGTATTACAGGCTTTAATAAAACTCTTCAAGATAATTCAAGGGCAAAAGTGATGAGAGCACTAAATGATTTTCTTCGCCCTGAATTTTTAGCGAGAATCGATGAAATAGTAGTGTTTAATCCTTTAAGTGAAGAAGTTTTAGAAGAAATAGCAGATTTAATGCTAAAAGAATACGTAAAACCTTTAAATCAAAAAGGGATATCTCTCACTTGGGATAAAGAAGCTCTAAAATATATAACTAAAAAAGCCCAGGGCGGAAAATTTGGCGCAAGGGATATAAGAAGAGTTATAAGAAAAGAAGTTGAGGATAAAATAGCAGAAGTTATCGTTGATAATCAAAAAATCGATAAATTAAATGTGTCTGTAAAAGAGGATGAAATAAAAGTTGAATTTTAATGAAAATTCCTATTGACAAATGAAAGTTTATGAGTTATAATATATTCTGTCGCTAAGGGTAGCGGCAGATATACGCGGGTGTAGTTTAGTGGTAGAACTCCAGCCTTCCAAGCTGGTCGTGTGGGTTCGATTCCCATCACCCGCTCCATATGAATAAGTGCATGAATTTGAACCTTGAGTGTTCAAATTCATGCTCTTTTTATTTAAAAAAGCTTGTGTGTGTGGATATTTTTTTATTTTGATATGGTTTACACTTAAAAACGAAAAAACTCAAATTAAGATACTAAATAAATTATATTATGCTATTCGAACCTGAATAATAGAACATTTAATTTTCCAAAGCATTATGAGAGCTGAAAAAAAGTAGCTTCTTTTTTATTTGGTGTTAAGTTCATATTAGTTGCGTGAGGTCTTCTGTTATTATAAAATTCAATATAATCTAAAATCGACTGCAAGAACTCTTTTTTTGAGCGATAATTAGTGCGATAAAGTTCTTCTCTCTTCATATTTGAAAAAAATGTTTCGCAAACTGAGTTATCGTAAGGCATAGATTTCCTTGAAAAGCTTTGAGTGATATTAAGGCTATTTAAATATCTAACAAAAGTCTTGGATGTATAATTACTACCTCTATCCGTATGGAACAGTAATTCTGAATCTATATCTCTTGACTCGAAAGCTATTTTGAAAGTGGATTTTACAAGTTGTGTACTGTTTTTGGTAGAAGTTTTAATAGCGATAACTTTTCGTGCATAAAGGTCAACGATAACACAAATATAATAAGTTATATTTTCATATTTAAAATATGTAACATCACTTACCCAAACTTCATTAGGTCTTTTGCTGTGAAATTTTGATTTAATATGTTCTCTTTTCGTTTTTGATTTTGCGTATGAAGAGTTTTAGAAAATGAACGGATACTAAACCAGTTATTTTTATGCATAATATCACTAACTAATTTTTTAGAAACTTTATATCCACGTTCTCTTAAAATAGTAGAAACTTTATCAGCACCGTAAATTTGTTTGTTTTCATGGTAAATATTTTCTATAATAGGTGTTAGCTCTGCTCGACGCATATTTGCTAAACTATTATCTTTTTTAGCTCTTAGAATATGATTATAATAGCTGCCTTTTGGGACACAAAGCGCTTCGCAAATAGTGGCAACGTTGTATTCTTTTGACATTTCAGTTATAGTGTCATATTTTTGAAGTGATGGTGAATTAACGAGATTTGATGTAGATTGCAAAATTTTAATTATATCTAATTGTTTTAACACTGTGTTTTCAAGGTTTTTGTAAGCTATTAAATTTACAGGCTTTTTACCTTTTACATAGTTATTTTTCCAAGTGTATATAGTCGTTCTTGAAATAGAAAATTCTTTTGCAAGACTTGTAATAGTTTCACCACTTAAATGTCTGTCTATAATTGCTTTTTTATCTTTGTCTGAAAAGTGTTGGTTCATAAATTGACCTCCAGTATAGTTTGTTTATTGAGTTAATAATAAAATTATACAACAAATTAATGTTTAGAGGTAAAAGTTTAAATCCTAAATAAAATGAAAAATGAAGGATTAACATTCGGTTAGGATGCATCTGATATATAAAAGTAGTACGAAAGTACTGCTTTTTTTGTTTTATGAATAAATGGTACCCACTATTAAAAGCTAAAGTGAACAAATAGACTTACAATATATTGTGCAATAAAACAAAAAACAAATCAAAATATTGACTTTATGTACTTTATTAAGTACAATTAAACTGATGCTATGGATATAAATGGAAAATTAAAGAAAAGGAGATTAAATGAGCAAAACTATTACAAATTTTAGAGATATAGATAATTTGAAAAAATTATCTACTAAAACAAAATTTACAAAGG
>CAYJEK010000018.1:0-33462 GCA_964369205.1 uncultured Oscillospiraceae bacterium
CTGCTTTTAGCGCTTTAACTATTTTATTTTTGCTAACATTGTGTGGAGCTTTTACACAAAGCCCACATTCTTTACCACGAATAGTATCCACTATTACGTAATCATCTTTATTAATTTCAAGATTTAAAGGATCGAAAAAGTAAACTTTTCCACCCGGCTTAAACCTTATTCCAACAACTTTTACCATTTATATCTTTTAAGATTTTAAAAATCTTCCTTTCAAATTATATTCTTAACTTATATTGTATACAAAAATTAAGAAAAAAGCAAATTTATTTTGTTATTTCAATAACAAAATTTTCTAAAAGAAGATTTAAATTAACATTTATATGAAGATGCTTTTTATAATTATCAATAACCCTTAGTATCTTTATATGAGTTGCATCCATTTTTTTGCTAGCTAAAAATTCAAGATTTTTTAAAAATTTAATAAAGCCATCCTTCTTTTTATTAAAAGAGAACATAAGTTTTGATAAATCATAATGCTTATTATTTAAAATTAAATCATAAGCAGTTGCAGCGGCATATAAATAGCTGTATTCATCTTCATCTAAAACAGCATTTTTAATAAATCCAATATTATTGCCATAAATATTATATGCACTTTTGAATTTATCATCGTTTTGGTAATCTTTAAAATAAAGAAAAACTTCATCCTGGCTAGGCTCGCTTAATGTGTAAATAGAGCATCTGGAGCGAATAGTAGGAAGAAGTTTTGTTAAATCGTTAGTAGTTAATATATAAAATGTGTTTCCTTTTGGCTCTTCAAGTGATTTTAAAAGAGCGTTTGCTGAATACCTATTAAAGTTTTCGCAGTTTTGAATAATTACAACTTTTCTGTCGCCCTCAAGAGAAGAATAACTAATATTGCTTGTCATATCTCTTATATCGCTAACTCTAATTTGATTAGATGCACCATCACCTTTAATAACTATTAAAGAGGATAAAGTTTCACTAATAACTTCATCATAGCTAACATTTAATATTTTGGCTGCAAGAATTCTCGCTAAATGATTTGTGCCAAGGCCTTCCTTGCCATTTAAAATAATTGCGTGAGAAATCTTCTCGCTAGAAAATCCAGCGAGAAGATTATTAATGGTTATATTACTACCATAAAATTTACTTGAATACATATGTCATACCTTAACTTAATATTTTTTATGCTTTTTCAAATCTTTCAACATCAACAACAAATATTGTAGCACCACCAACAGTAACTTCTAATGGGAATGCTGTTGAAACACCAATACCGTATGTAGCAGTAGATGGCACAACTTCCGTTCTTTGTCTTGAATATTGCTGAATAACTTTTATTGCTTCATCAACTTTTTCTTCCTCTGTACCAACTAATAAAGTCATATTGCCGGCCATTAAAAATCCACCAGTTGTTGAAAGTTTAGTAACAGAGAACTTTGCTTTTGTAAGTGCTCCTGAAACCTCTGTTGAATCTTCTTTACTAATAATTGCTATAATTAATTTCATAAAAACATACCTCCATGAAAACAAAATTTTATTAAAGAACAAAATATATCTATCCTCTTAATTATATAATACCATTTATGGAAAAAAATAGCTATACTTTTTTAAAATAATATATATAGAAATTTAAGTTTATTTTTTGTGATATTTTTCCCATAGCTTTTGCCTTAAAGGAGTTATTGAGCCTTGAGCCATAGAAAGTGAAGTGATTCCCATAGAAACATATTTATCAGCTATTTCAAAAATAGCAGCACTCTCACCACAAATTGAAACAGGAATGTTATACCTTTTAGCATTATTAATAACCATTTCAACTAACTTTAAAACACCCTCATTCATAAAATCATAATATCCAACAACAGAATGATTAATTCTATCTGAGGCAGTTGTATATTGTGTTAAATCATTAGTTCCAATACTAAAGAATTTAACGTGTTTTGCAAGTTTATCACTTATTAAAGCGGCACTTGGAACTTCTATCATTATGCCCCAGTCGATATTATCTTTATTAACTAGCCCCTCCATTAGTAGTTTATTTAAAACTTCTTTTGCGGTATCTAAATAATCAATAACATCATGTTCTGTTGTAACCATTGGTAGCATAACATTTATTTTCTTTGTATTATTTGCGGCTATATATAAAGCTCTAATTTGATTTGTAAATAAATCAGGGAACAATTTTTTAAGCCTTACACCGCGCATACCAAGGGCTGGGTTTGGCTCTTTATCAAGGCTTATTCCGTGAGCTGTTTTATCAGCACCTATATCAAAAGTTCTAATATATATAGGTTTATCCTCACTAGCTGTAATACAGTTTTCATAAAAAGTTATCTGGTCTTTAAAACTTGGAAGTGATTCTTTAAAAAATAAAATTTCACTCCTTACAAGGCCAATTCCTTGCGCAAATGCAGATGATATGCTTTTTTGAATATCAAAAGGATCATCGCAGTTTGCATATAATTTTACCTCTTCTCCATAAGGAGAAATGATTTTTTCTTTAAAAAGAGAATTTTTGTTTTTTTCTTGCTGTTTTAGTTTATGTCTATATAAAGCTAAAACAGACTCAGTAGGGTTTATAATTATTTCGCCGTTACTTGCATCTAAAACGATGGTTTTTCCATTATTTGAAGGGTTTAATATATCACTGTTAACTCCAAAAACAGATGGAATTTCCATAGTTCTTGCAATTATATTAGAATGGCTTTGATAAGCCCCGCCAACTGTTACAAAGCCTTTAGCTTTTTCTCTTTCGATGCTAGCTAAATCACTAGGGAGAATATCATCAGTAACAATAACACAAGGTTTATCTAAAATAAATCTATCTCTTTTAGTTCCATCTAATATATTAACAACTCTTCCTAAAACATCGCGTATATCATATGTTCTATGGATAAAATAATCATCGCCAATTTCTTTTATTTTTTGGCAGTATTCTTCCATCGATATTTCAACAGAGTGAGCCGCACCATATTCAAGCTCTATCTTTTCGTAAATAGCATTTAATAAGCCGTCATCACTTAAAAGTAAAAACTGAAACATTAAAATGTCCTTTTGTTCTCCTTCAGAAGCATCTATTAAGTTTTTTACTTCGTCTTTTGCAATGGTTAGCGCGGATTCAAATAATTTTTTTTCGCGATGTGGTGGCAGCGTAACACGTTTATAGCTGCTATTGATGCGATTAATAACATTTATCTCACCAATAACTATTCCAGTTGATGCTGCAATTCCAGTGTACCTATTCATAATACTATTCCTTTCTCGATGTTTTAAACAACGTCGTTTTAAAATTAGTTTTCAAATGTTTTAATAAATCCAATAAATGTATAAATAATTATCAAAGGGAAAACCGTTGATAAATACATCCCATAAGTGCCAATACCAAATGCTGCCACTTCCATAAAGGCTATCATAGCGCATCTTAAAATTGCCATACCAATAATGCCAAGAAGTATTAAATTAAGCATATTATCTATATTCTCATTTTTTTCTGTTTTAAAAATGATGAATTGTTTTATCTGCCAAAATATAGAAACTATAAACATTAAAGGAACAAACACACTGTAAACTTTATTCATAAATTCTAAAAATGCATGGCTAGGAATTCTTTTTAAATCAAGATGTGTATCGCCTGTTTCCTCATTTTTAACCATGGTTGATGGCTGATTAATATATTCGCCCATATATTCAACTTTTTCTTTTATTCCAATACCGCCAGAAGATATAGAATGACAATCTAAAAAGAATAAAGAGGTTATAAATCCATTATATGTTTCATTAATGGTAGGTAAAACATAATTAATATCTATAATAGGAGTTACTGATTTTCTTAAAGTGTTTGATGAATTATAAGTTGTGAGTCTATTTTCATCTACAGCTGTTTGTATTTCACTAGTTAAATCATTGAAAAAAGTTTCTGATTTTTGAGCTGTTTCATAAATTCCTTCAAGCTCTAAAGTAAGGCGCAGTGCCCAGTAGAATGAGCCAGATTTAAAATCGTTAATATCTTTGTTTAAATATGCATTTTCAACAAGAGGTGATTCTAATGTATCGCTAATAGAATTAAATAAAGGAACTTCTTCTTTTAATTTTTCCCGTGTGTCTTGTGAAACGGAAACCATTGGGATGAATTCTTCTGATTCAATACTTGTAAGAGCACCGTAAGCACTTTCAAAGTCGCTACTTGTAAAATCGCTCACTATAAATCTTCCATAATGAAGATAATTCATATAAGAGTAACTAGAGATTACTAAAATGCTAATTGCAATAGAAATAAAAATGGAAAAAGTTTTTTTAAATCTCTGCGAATCTTTGTTCTTAAACCATTTGTAAACTAAAACACTAAAAGCCACAATTAAAAATGGAAGTGCCCAGTATCCGTCTTCCCGTGTTATATAAGAAACACCAAAACTTAACCCTATAATAATATAATGAAAAAATAGCTTTTTAAATTCTTCTTTATAAGAAATGCCTATAGCAATAATTGAAAAAAAGAAAAACATGCTTATAATAGGGAAAATGCTATCTCTATACACCCTTAAAGAAAAATGAGCAGAAATAGCCGGATTATATAAAATTCCACAAAATAAAAACCAAAGAGATATATCGCTTTTTATAACAGGCTTAAAGCAGTAAATTCCATAAAAAGCACAAGCTATCCAAAAAATACAATTTGCCACAAGATATGGAACACCTAAAAAATGTATAAAACTTAGATAGATGCTAAAAAACATATGTTTTGAAATTGTAAGATAATTATAATCACCAAGCCAATTTCCGTTTGTAATAGAAACTGCAGCATCAAACATCAAATCATCGTCGATAGGGGCATAATCCGGAGTTAACACCGGATATTGAAGTGAAGCTAAGATGATTTTGATAATGCATGCTGCAATGTATAATAAGATTATATGTGATTTTTTAATTTTAAATTTTTCCATGAAACCTCTTGAAATTATTTAATATAAATATGAATATTTATATAGTTATAATATAACATAAAATGAACAGATTAACAATACTATTAGTAATATATTGTAAAATAATAAATAATAGGTAAATAAAATATAACTAAAAGTTAAAATTTACCATAAAATACCTTGTGCAAAGAGCTGGTTTAAAGAGTGTATTAAAAAATAGCGATAAAATCAATTACCGCTATTATATTATTAGATATATTTTATAGTTAATTCACAAATATCAGCAGCTTTATCGCAATATTCCTGCATATCAAATTGCTTAACAACTAAATCTTCGTGAGCTTTTTCATCTGCATCATCGCTCATTGCTCTTATAATAACAAAATCTACATCATTTTTTGATGCGATATGAGCAATAGCGGCACCTTCCATTTCAACACAATCAGGACTGCAAAATTCTTCGATTATCTTTTTAGAAACAGAATCACCTATGAATTTATCTCCAGTTGCCACTTTTCCAACGATAAATTTTGTGTTTGTTTCTTCGCAAGCACGGCTAGCGGCTTTTACAAGATTTTCATTAGCTGTATAAAAATCAAGGTTTGGATAGTGCTGATTTATCATAGTTATTTGTGCATCGTGATAGGTAACTTCATTTGATATAACAACATCACCTACTGAAACTTTGCTTGTCATATTTCCAGCGATACCAGAATTAATAATAGCATCTATTTCATATTTTGTAATTAAAACTTGTGTAGCGGCACCTGCTGCAACCTTACCCATACCACTTTGGCATAAAACAACATTTTTATCATGTAAAGTGCCAGTGAATATTTCAAGCCCAGCCACTTTTTCTGTTTTTAAATTAGATAATTTATCACGAAGAAGTGTAACCTCTGTTGGCATAGCGCCAATAACACCTATAGTTTTCATAGAATTAAATCCTCCAAAAATTAATTAAACATTAAATCTAAAAAGAATAACATCGCCATCTTTTACAACATATTCTTTTCCTTCACTTCTAACAAGGCCTTTATCTCTTGCATTTGCCATACTTTGATGAGCTATTAAATCATCAAAAGAGATAACTTCTGCACGAATAAATCCTCTTTCAAAATCAGAGTGTATTTTACCAGCAGCACCTGGCGCTTTTGTTCCTTTAGTTATTGTCCAAGCGCGAACTTCTTCAACTCCGGCTGTTAAATAGCTAATAAGACCTAGAAGAGAGTAGCTTTCTTTTATTAAATCATCAAGTCCTGATGAAGAAAGGCCAAGTTCATCTAAAAATTCTTTCTTTTCTTCTCTTGAAAGACTATTAACGTCTTCCTCTATTTTTGCACAAATTGCAAGACAACCGCTCTTATCCTCAGCTGCTTTTTTTTGTACTATTGGATAGTATGGGTTTTCTTCTATTCCTGCTAATAAATCATCCTCAGATAAATTACAAGCATAGATAACTGGTTTTGCAGAAAGCAGCGGCATTTCACGGAACCACTCAGCTTCATTATCAGTAGTAGTCTCAAACCCTCTTGCATTTTTTCCTTCTGTAAGGTATGCTTCTAATCTTTCAAGCATAGCTATTAAATCAGCAAGGCCTTTTTCAGACTTCATAAGTTTTTTTGTTCTATCAATTCTTCTTTGAACAATTTCTATATCAGAGAAAATAAGTTCTAAATCTATAGTTTCGATATCACGAAGTGGATCAACACTTCCCTCAACGTGGATAATATCATCGCTATCAAAACAACGAACCATATGAATAATAGCATCCACTTCTCGAATGTGGCTTAAAAATTTATTTCCAAGCCCTTCACCTTTGCTAGCTCCTTTAACAAGCCCTGCAATATCAACGAATTCTATTGTTGCAGGAGTATATTTTTTTGGAACATAAAGCTCGCTAAGTCTATCAAGTCGTGCATCTGGAACTGCAACAATTCCAACATTTGGCTCTATTGTGCAAAACGGAAAGTTTGCACTTTGTGCTCCTGCATTTGTTATAGCGTTAAAAAGCGTACTTTTGCCAACGTTTGGAAGGCCTACAATACCTAGTTTCATAAATTTTAAAATCCTTTCTTCTTGCTTTAAAATATATCGTTAAATTTAATTCATTATATTTCAAAATAATATTCATAATATTATAACATATTTAAGTAAGTATAACAAGTTAGTATTTAAATATATGTGAAAATTCACAGAAAAAAGATAAGTGTTCAAAAATTTAAATAAAAGTCTTTAAATATTTTGATTTATGATGTATAATATAGATATATAATAAACAATTATTAATTTTTTAAAAATACAATTCATTATTATTTCACTATTTTTTAATGTAAACCAATGATTTGATTTTAATATGGAGGTTAATTAAGATGAGTAAGGTGAAGATTTTAGTAGTCGATGATGATAAAAATATCTGTGAATTATTACGACTATATCTTGAAAAAGAAGGCTACGAAACAAGAACAGCTTATGATGGTGAAGAAGCTATTAATATCTGTGCTCAAACACATATTGATTTAGTTCTTATGGATGTTATGATGCCAAATGTTGATGGCTGGGAAGCTTGCCGAAGAATTCGTGCAAAAAGCGATACACCTATTATTGTGCTAACAGCAAAAGGCGAAACTTTTGATAAAGTTTTAGGGCTTGAGCTTGGTGCGGATGATTATATCGTAAAACCATTCGACACTAAAGAAGTGGTGGCGAGAATAAAAGCTGTTTTAAGAAGAAGTAGCAACCAAAAAGTAGCAGAGGATTCATCAGGCGCTTTATACTTTGAAAATTTAGTTGTAAACTTAACAAAGTATGAATTAAAAGTAAATGATGAGGTAGTGGATACACCACCAAAAGAATTAGAGCTTTTATACCACTTAGCAAAAAATCCAAACAAAGTTTTCACAAGAGATGTTCTTCTTGATGAAGTTTGGGGATTTGAATACTATGGTGATAGCCGTACAATAGACGTGCACATTAAACGTTTAAGAGAAAAACTTGAGGGTGTGAGCGAAAAATGGAGCCTTAAAACTGTTTGGGGTATAGGCTATAAATTTGAAGTGCGCGAATAGTTTAACTTTTAAAAACTAAAAAGAATTTCTTATAGCTAAAAATAAGAGGCTATAAGAAAATTCTTAAGTAATATACGAATAAGCGAGGGTTTGGATTCTTTTCAAACTATGATTTTTGTGTCTTATACTAAATTAAACACATAATCCAAAGAGAGGAATATTTGCGAATATGAAAAAAGGGATTGCATCACAATTCTTTTTTGCATTCAGTGGGATAACTATATTAACAATTAGTATACTAGGTCTTGTACTAACTTATTTTACAAATTATTATTTTGGCAATGAAAATACACAACAACTAATCCAAAGTGCCCAAACAGTTATTAATTCGGTGAATAGGTTTATTGAAGATGAGAGTTATGAAGTTGATGATTTAATGTATAATTTTCAGATAATTGGAAGCAGTACTAATACAATAGTTCATTTTATGGATATAAAAGAAGAATATATAGCTTGTTCAAATGATACTGAGTGTGAGCTGGATTTAAATGTAGATAGCACAATAGAGTTTTTCAAAACTCTAAAAACAGAAAATAAACCGATAAATGTACAGCAAATTGAGCCTGTTAATGAGGCTGATGAATATAGAGTAAAGTATAGCGTATATGATGAAGATGGTAATCATATAGGCTATATTGAGCTTATTGGAAGAGGAAATTCTTTAATATTGTTTGTTGATTCACTATCAACAATTTTTGTTCTTTCAGCAGGACTTATATTAATAATAGCAAGCATTGTATCTTTCTTTTTAACATCAAGGATAGTAACTCCAATAACAAAGGTTTCTAATGCTGCAAAAGCTTTTAGTGATGGCGACTTTTCAGCGAGAGTAGAAGGCAACACAGGAGCACAAGAGATAGCAAACCTTGCTGAAACATTTAATATAATGGCAAGCTTTTTGGAAAATCACGAAGTTTCACTATCAAGTTTTGTGGCGAATATTTCGCATGAGCTGCGAACACCAATGACAAGCATTAAAGGATTTGTGGATGGAGTTTTAGATGGAACGATAGATGGAGAAAATCAAAAGAAATATTTAAAAATAGTTTCTGATGAAATAGGAAGACTTGCAAGGCTTACAAATAGTATGCTACAAATGTCAAGAGTTGAGGCGGGCGAGTATATAATAAATGCTGAAAGCTATAGTATATGGGACACTGTTTCAGCAGTGGCTATCGCCTTAGAGCAAACTATTAGCGAGAAAAATATTACAATAGATGGATTTAACCCAACAGACATACAAATTTTTGCAGATGCGGATATAACACATCAGGTTGTGTATAATATTTTTGATAATGCAGTTAAATTCACTCCGAATAATGGAACGATTAAACTGAATATTTTTGAGGATAAAGCAGAAGATTTTATAGTGTTGAAAATTAGAAATAATGGCGCTGGAATACCAAGAGATGAACTGCCTTATATTTTTGAGAGATTTTATAAATCTGATAAAAGCAGAAGCGAGAATAAAAATGGAACAGGAATTGGCCTTTATATTGTGCACACACTTCTTCAAAGAACTGGTGGCAAGGTAGAAGTTAAAAGTGTTATAGATGAATACACAGAGTTTTCTATATATTTTCCAGCACATGCAATTCATGCTATGCCAAGTAAATAAAATAAATTAAATAAAGCTTATTGAATTTTAAAAACTTTTATTAAAATCATTAATAAAATACAGATGATTTTAAGAAAAATAAAATATTTATATGATAACAAAGTTTTTTCACAAAAATGATATACTATTATTATATAAAAGTAGGGAGATGATTATATGAATAAGGAAGTATCAAGTAGTGGAAAATTCACAAAATTAGTGGCATTTTTATTAGTGGCATTAATACCGCTAGCCACAGGATATACTATAGGAAAAACTGCAAATCCAAATGGACAGCTTGCAATAATAGCTAGTAGTATTTTTAAAAAAGATGTACAAGAAGAAATAAAAACTCCTTTAGTTGAAGGGGAGTATCAATCAATAATAACAATGAACCCAGTGCCTGAAATTTTGGATGAAGGGTATTCGAATGAGGATATTTATAATTCTGTAACACCGTCTATCGTTCAAATAACTGTTTATGCAGATTCTCAAATTTCTCCAATAGGCTCCGGCACAGGAATTGTTATGAGTGCGGATGGATATATAGTAACTAATGCCCATGTTTTAGAAGGTGGTAGCAGTGTTAATGTTGAATTTTTAGATGGAGATCAAGTGAGAGGCACAATAGTGGGCGCTGACACTGACACGGATTTAGCTGTAATAAAAGTTGTTAAAAGTGATTTGCAGCCAGCAGAATTTGGCGATAGCTCAGCGGTTAAAGTAGGCGAGAGGGCAGTTGTTATAGGAAATCCTGGTGGCCTTGCTTACACATTAACACAAGGGGTGATTTCAGGACTAAATAGAGATATTGGAGATGGAACAAGAAGCCTTGATTTAATTCAAGTTGATGCGGCTATAAATCCTGGTAATTCAGGAGGTCCTTTATATAATAGATTTGGTCAAGTTATTGGGATAACTTCTTCTAAAATAGCAGATGTTGATTTTGAGGGGATAGGGTTTGCTATTCCGATAACAGAGGCATCACCTATTATCGATAGTTTAATTGTGCACGGATATGTGGCAGGTAGAGCTGTTTTAGGAGTTAGCATTTATGAATTAAACGATACAAATGGCCCAGAAAACGGACTTCCAAATAAAGGTGTTTATATAGCATCTATAGAGCCAGATAGTGACTTATTAAATAAAGGTGTTAGAGAAAGAGATGTTATAATGGAAGCAAATGGAGTGGAGATTATAACAACGGAGGATTTACTAGAGCAACTTGAAAATTCTTCTCCTGGAGATTTATTTAATATAGTTATTTATAGAGCTGAAACAGAGCAAACATTTTCAGTAGATGTACTTCTATCGGAAGCAAAATAAGAAAATATAAAAAAAAGACTGTCGCAAGACAGTCTTTTAATTTTATATTATAAACTTCTGCTCGATACTTTTTCTAAAAGTGCAGATTTAAAATCACACACTTTCATTTCGCCAGAAAGCTCTTCTCTTCTGTCTCTTATAGAAACAGAGTTGTTTGTTTCTTCATTATCGCCAACAATTAGCATAAACGGAACCTTTTGTAGCTGGTTTTCACGAATTCTGTAGCCCATTTTTTCATTTCTATCATCAACGATAATTCTTAAATTATCACTTGAAAGCTCATTGGCCACTTTATGTGCATATTCTTTATGATTTTCGCTAACAGGAATAATAACAGCCTGTGTTGGAGCAAGCCACACTGGGAATGCACCCGCAAAATGCTCAATTAAAATACCGATAAATCTTTCAATAGATCCGTAGCAAGTACGGTGAACCATAACAGGGCGGTGTTTTTCGCCATCTTGACCTGTGTATTCAAGCTCAAATCTTTCAGGGAGCTGCATATCTAATTGAATAGTTCCACATTGCCATGTTCTTCCTAGTGCATCTTGGATGTGGAAATCTATTTTAGGGCCATAGAAAGCACCGTCACCCTCATTTAAGCGATACTGAGCGCCATAACTTTCAAGAGCTGTGCGAAGTCCATTTGTTGCAACTTCCCATTGTTCTTCTGTTCCCATTGAATCCTCAGGACGAGTTGAAAGTTCAATATGATATTTTAGTCCAAAAGCTGAGTATACTTCATCGTATAAATCAATAGTTTCTTTAATGATATCAGAAATTTGCTCTTCAGTCATAAAGATATGAGCATCATCTTGATGGAATGAGCGAACTCTCATAAGTCCATTTAAAGCACCAGATAACTCATGGCGGTGAACAAGGCCTATTTCTCCAACTCTCATTGGAAGTTCTTTATATGAGTGAGGCTGCATTTTATAAGTTAGCATTCCGCCCGGACAGTTCATTGGCTTTATTGCAAAATCTGTTTCATCGATTGAAGATGTATACATATTTTCTTTATAGTGGAACCAGTGACCTGATGTTTCCCAAAGCTGTCTATTTAGCATAACAGGAGTTTTAATTTCAACATAGCCTCTTTTTTTATGGGCATCTCTCCAGTAATCAATCAGTAAATTATAAACAGTCATACCTTTTGGCATAAAGAATGGAAAACCTGGAGCAAAATCAGAAAATTCAAATAAATTTAATTCTCTTCCTAGTTTTTTATGGTCGCGTTTTTTAGCTTCTTCTAAAAGATATAGATATTCATCTAGGCCTTTTTGCTTTGGATAAGCAGTAGCATAAACACGAGTTAGCATTTTATTATCGCTATTTCCTCTCCAATAAGCGCCTGCAATACTTAAAATTTTAACAGCGCCAATAGGTGCAGTAGTTAATAAGTGAGGGCCAGCACATAAATCAGTGAATTCACCTTGTTTATAAAATGAGATTATTTCGCCTTCTGGTAATTCATTTATTAATTCTTTTTTGTACTCATTGTCTTTATATAAATCTAAAGCTTCTTCTTTAGAAAGAGAAAACTGTGAAATTTCAAGTTTTTCCTTTGCAATTTTTTTCATTTCAGCTTCGATTTTTGTAATCATTTCTTCACTGATAACTTCTGGAGTTTCAATATCATAGTAAAAACCGTTATCAATACTAGGACCTATAGTTAATTTAACATTAGGAATAAGTCTTAGAATTGCTTGAGCTAATATATGAGAAGCTGTGTGCCAATAAGCGCCTTTTCCTTCTTTATCATCAAATGTTAGTATCTCAAGTTCGCAATCGCTACTTGGCACTATTCTTAAATCATAAATTGTGCCATTTGCTTTTACACAAGTTGCTTTTTCTAAAAGTCTTGGACTTATGGATTTTGTAATTTCGGCAAAAGATGTTCCAAGAGGATATTCTCTTACACTGCCGTCTTTTAAAGTGATTTTAATCATAATAATGGTAAACCTTCCTTTTCTAAAATTTTATTTTTTAAACCATTTTAATGGGGTATTTGGCAAATTTTTATATAAAAAAAACGCCCCACCCCGCTAATACAACGGGATGCGACGCATAGTATCGCACGGTTCCACCCGAATTGCAAAATAAATTATTTTGCCACTCATTTTAAGATATAACGGTCTTAGCCCGAATAAAGTTCGCTTTATTTGCTCATTGGTTGTATCTTTTTTGCTTAAATACCTTATTTACAGCAGACAAAGGCTCTCTAGATTTAAGTTGAAAAAAGACGTGTCCAAATCCTCGCTTTTAACTCATATTAGCACTTTTTTTAATAGTTGTCAATATTAAACTTGACAATACTCTAATATAAATATAGAATATAAGTGTGGTATTAATTTTTATCTATTAGAATATTGTATATTTATATTATATTTTGTGTTAATTATTAAATTTATACAATATTTAAAACAAGTGAAAACTATTATATATTATTCAAAAAATTAGTTTTTTTAAAATATACATTCTAATGTCTAAATATATTAAAAACCAAATATTAAAAAGTAGGAGAACAATATGACAATTCAAGTATGGCAAGCCATCTTGATAGCATTGGGTTTTTCCGTTGCCGCATTTTACAGCGGTGTTTCTTATAGACGCAAAAAAGCTGAAACGCAAATAGGAAGTGCAGAACAAGAAGCAAAACGACTAATCAATGATGCTATTAAGTCGGCAGAACAAAAAAGAAAAGAAGCCTTATTAGAAGCAAAAGACGAAATTTATAAAATGAAGGCTGATTCAGAAAAAGAAATTAAAGAAAGACGCAGTGAAATTTCAAGGCTTGAGAGAAGAGCTGCTCAAAAAGAAGAAAGCCTTGAGAAAAAAACAGAAGCTTTAGAATTAAAAGAAGCAGATGCAAAGCAAAAAGAATTATTAATGGAAGCTCGCTTAGCTGAAGTTGAGCAAGTGAAGAAAAGACAACTTGAAAAATTAGAAGTTATCTCAGGACTTTCATCAGAAGCTGCAAAAGCTTTAATTATCGAAAGTTTAGATGAGCAACTTTCACACGAAAAAGCTGTTAAAATTAATCATTATGAAGCACAGCTAAAAGAAGATAGCGAAGAAATTGCAAGAAATATGATAACACAAGCTATCTCAAGATGTGCAGCAGATCACGCTCAAGAGGTTGTTGTAAGTGTTGTTGATTTACCATCAGATGAAATGAAGGGTAGAATTATCGGCCGTGAAGGAAGAAATATAAGAGCCCTTGAAACTGCAACTGGTGTTGATTTAATTATTGATGATACCCCAGAAGCTATAACAGTATCAAGCTTTGATCCAGTTAGAAGAGAAGTAGCAAGATTAACTTTAGAAAAATTAATTTCAGATGGTAGAATTCATCCGGGTAGAATAGAAGAAACTGTTGAAAAATCAAGAAGAGAAGTTGAAATTGTAATGAAAAAAGAGGGTGAGAAAGCTGTTATGGACGCGGGCGTTCACGGTCTTCACCCAGAGCTTGTTAAATTAATAGGCAGACTAAAATATAGAACAAGCTACGGACAAAATGTTTTAAACCACTCATTAGAGGTTTCATATCTATGCGGACTTTTAGCAGGAGAGCTAGGAGTTGATGTAAATGCAGCAAAAAGAGCAGGACTTTTACACGATATTGGCAAAGGTCTTGATCACGAACATGAGGGAACACACGTTTCTATAGGTGTTGAGGTTTGTAAAAAATATAAAGAAGCAAACCATATTATACATGCGATTCATGCCCATCACGGTGATGTAGAGGCAAAAACACCTCTTGCATTCATAGTAATAGCAGCAGATGCCATTTCAGCATCTCGCCCAGGTGCAAGAAGAGAAAATATAGAAAATTATATTAAACGATTAGAAAAACTTGAAGAAATTTCAAACAGCTTTAAAGGTGTTGATAGAAGTTTTGCTATACAAGCTGGTCGTGAGGTAAGAATTTTAGTGAAGCCTGAAGAAGTAGATGATGATAATCTAACAATTCTAGCAAGAGATATCGTGCTTAGAATTGAAAATGAATTAAATTACCCAGGACAAATAAAGGTTAATGTAATTCGTGAAAACAGAGCTATTGAATTTGCAAAATAGTATTGAGTATTATAAATAATATATTTTAATAATTAATATTGTAAAGTAAGGCGGACAGATTTTGTCCGCCTTCTTTTTAAAATAAAATATATCAAAAATAAAAAATAATTTTAACAACGAATGAATATAATTAAAAGTAAAGTTTGAAAAAATATTTTCAAATTTTATGTTTTGTGTTTTAATATTGAATTATAAAAACATAAAACATCTAGAAAGGAACACTTATATAATGAAAATATTATTTATAGGAGATGTAGTAGGAGAAACGGGTATAGAGATACTAAGAAGAAAGCTTCCAAAGATTAAAAAGGAGCATAATGTAGATTTCACTATTGCTAATGCAGAAAATGCCCATGCAAGCGGTGTAGGGCTTAATTTTGATGTTGCTCAAACTTTGTTTTCTTTAGGAATAGATGTTTTAACAGGTGGTAATCACTCTTTAAGAAGATGCGATATGTCGCTTTATGAGGATAATGAATTTATCCTATGCCCGCAGAATTTTCTAGTTTCGTCAGAAGAAAACACTGGAGTAGTAACCTTTTCTAAAGGAAAAGATGAAGTGAGTGTTGTGAATTTAATTGGAACAGCCTTTTTAGATGCAAACAGAAATCCGTTTTATGAAATGAAAAGTATTTTAAAAAGAATTGATTCAAAATATATAATAGTAGATTTTCATGCAGAGTCAACAGCTGAAAAGCAAGCCTTTGCACATCAGTTTGATGGAAAGGTAACGGCGGTAGTGGGAACACATACACACGTTCAAACAAACGATAATAAAGTGCTAGAAAAAGGAACTATGTATATAACAGATGCTGGCAGTGTTGCTGCTGAAAATAGTGTTTTAGGAATTGAAAAGGAAGCAGCTATAAAAAAACAACATTTTCTAACTCCAACTCAATTTAAGGTAGCAAAAGGAGAAGGTTTTGTTCACGGTGTGGTAATAGATTGTGAAAAAAATGAAATACTTATCATAAAAGTTTAATAAAATTACTATATTATTAAGCTAAAAGATGTGCAAAAAGTCATATATTGATAAATTTCGAGGAAATATGATAGAAACACTTGCAAAAATGAAAAATATAGTATATTATAGTTATATAAATGAATCTATATAGTTTAAAAATATTATTTTATTAAATACAGCAATATTTTACACTACACTTTATTAATATTTCAGCTTTAAATAGACGAGTGTAGATTTAACAAAAATTTAGAAAAGGAGAATGGTTATGGAGACATTGAAAGTTTCTTCAAAATCTAATCCTGTGTCTGTTGCTGGTGCGATCGCAGGTATCATTAGAGATAGTGGTATAGTTGAAGTGCAGGGAATTGGTGCAGGTGCGGTAAACCAAGCATTAAAATCAATAGCTGTCGCTAGAGGATATTTAGCACCAAGCGGCGTAGATCTTATTTGTGCCCCGGCATTTACAACAGTTGAAGTCGAAGGCGAAAGTAGAACAGCTATGAAATTAATAGTGGAAATTAAGAATTAGATAAATATTGAAGTAAAATTTTGAAAAAACATTGAGAAAAGTGATAAAAATAGTCGCTTTTCTCAATTTTTTCAAAAAAATAAAAAAAGTTTAAAAAAATATTAAAAAAAGTGTTGACATATTGGATTTTTATTGATATAATAACTAAGCTGTCAGTTGAAACGACAGCAAAGCCAAGCGGTGAGAGCCATTAGCTCAGCTGGCAGAGCACCTGACTTTTAATCAGGGTGTCCGGAGTTCGAGTCTCCGATGGCTCACCAAAAAAAGCAGAATCTTTATGGTTCTGCTTTTTTCTTTATAAAAGTATTGTAGTTTTTGAAAAATAATGTTAATATATATACTTAAGACTAAAAGATAGAGTGGGGGAAGATTTTGAATATTTTAGATATAGCTATTATAATTTTTATATTATTAGAAAGTATGAATATTATAATTTTATACTTCTATCCAGAATTCAAATTTGGGAATGGTGTATCCGCCTTTAAAGAGTGGCAAATAGGCAAAGAGGATGAGAATAGACATTTAGCTTTTAAATACATGAAAAACTGGGTAGCGGGCTCAAAAATAGTGTTTGTGGCGCTTCTTATAGTTATACTAATACTTGGCACTAATGAGATTAAAATTTTCTCTCTTATTGCAATGATAATATCAGTATCAACTTACTATATAAAGCTGCATCCAATAATAAAAAAATTAGATAGTAATGAAATGATAAATCCAAAAGGATACTCAAAAACCTTAGGGAAAATGATTTTAGGGTTTATATTATTATTTACTGTGGCAGTGTGTTTATACTTGATATAAAACACTAGCTATAATGAAATACCGATAAAAAAACTTTATAAAAGAAAAAGGAATGGCTTTCGCCATTCCTTTTTTTATGAGTAAATGTCTATTGCTAGTTATTTTTTTAAATTAAATTAACTTTTTCTTTTTCATTAAAATAGCATATTTCGCATAGTGATTCGTATTCAACGTTATCTACAGCATCTATAGCAACTTGCTGGCCAAAAAATACGAATTTGCCATTTATTTTCCTTGCATTAAACAAAGCTTTTTTTCCACATCTGCATATTGTTTTTAATTCTTCAAGGCTGTGCGCAAGCTCCAATAAACGGCTAGATCCAGGAAAACCAGCAGTTAGAAAATCGCTTCGAAGCCCATAACAGATAACAGGAATAGATAGTTTTGCACAAATATATAAAAGCTGTTCAACTTGAACAGGGGTTAAAAATTGGCTCTCATCTATAAAAATACAAGCAAGTGGGCCATTAAGTTTAATATCGCTATTTATAATAGAAAAAATATTACTATCATCTAAAACTGAATAATCAACTTTTCTTTCAACACCCAATCGGCTTACTATATAATCATCGCCTTTTGTGTCGATTTTAGGTTTAATTAATACAACTCTCATTCCATGTTCTTCGTAATTGTGAGCGGATTGCATTAGTATAGTGCTTTTTCCGGAGTTCATAGCTCCATATTTAAAATAAAGTTTTGCCATAAATATGGGAATTCCTTTCTAATTATGTTATTTTTTTTCAGAGTGAGAAGTTCTAAATGAAAGAGCCATTAAGCTATCTCTTAAATGAACATTTTCTACTATAAGGCTAGTGTCGTATAAGCCGAAATCATAGTGAGAAAAGTTCCATATGCTTTTTATGCCAGTGTCAGATATCATAGAGGATATATCTCTTGCAGCTTCTCTTGGAATACAAACTATTAGTATATCTAAATGATTATTAACACAGTAATCTAAAAGATTTTCAACATCATAGATAACAAGTCCGTGAAAATCTTTTTTTATTAAAGTATCGTCATTATCAAAAACTGCAACTAAATCAATTCCATCCGCTTCATGTTGAACAAACCTTGTAATAGAAGAGCCAAGATTCCCAGCGCCTATTAAAGCGGCTCTTAGATTTTTTTTGTTAGGGAAAATGAGATTGTGAATTTCAGTGTGAAGAGTTTCAACAGAATACCCAACTCCTTGCTGGCCAAAGCCTCCAAAGCAATTAAAATCTTGGCGAACCTGACTTGGGGTTGAGCCCATTATATCAGCAAGCTGACTTGAAGAAATTCTGTTTACCCCATTAGCATGAAGTTCGGATATATATCTGTAGTATCTTGGCAAACGGCGAATAACAGGCAGTGCTACATTTTTATAAGGCATAATATTTGCTCCTTTAAATATTAAAATTTATAATTTATAGTATAGATTAAATTGTATCTATAGTATAAATTATATAAGTAATTTTTTGTATTGTCAAATGAATAACAAAAAAATGTATTTTTTATTATAAAAAAGATAATAATATTAAAAAAATACTTAAAATTGAAAGGTGATATACAAATGAGTGAAAATACAAATGATAAAACACAAGAGGATATAGAAGAGGCAGGGCTTATAAATGAGGGAAGAAATTCTCCAATACATTGCCTTACAATAATAGGGCAAATAGAAGGGCATCAAGAAGCAGGCTCTCAAATGAAAACAACAAAATATGAACATGTAATTCCGCAGCTTATAGAAATAGAAGAAAATGATAATATAAAAGGGTTATTAATAATATTAAATACAGTTGGAGGCGATGTTGAGGCAGGGCTTGCTTTATCAGAGCTTATAAGAGGGATGAAAAAACCAACAGCAAGTATTGTTTTAGGAGGCGGACATTCTATAGGAATACCTCTTGCAGTAAGTGCAAATCGCTCATTTATTGTGCCAACAGCCACAATGACGGTTCACCCTGTAAGGCATAATGGTACAGTTTTAGGAGTGCCTCAGATGATGAATTCCTTGCAAGCTATGCAAGATAGGATAATAACATTTGTTAGTGAAAATTCAAATATTTCAAAAGCAAAATTTTCAAAATTAATGATGAAAACGGGTGAACTTGTGATGGATGTTGGCACTGTTTTAGATGGAATACAAGCTGTTGAAACAGGACTTATTGACGAAATAGGGTATTTATCGAATGCATTTGAGTATTTATATGAAAAAATCGAAAAAAATTAGTGATATGCTATTTTAAAATGCATATAAATATGGTATAATATAGTGATATACAAAAATAGTTATTAGATTAATATTTAATAACTAAATACATAAAAGAGAGATATAAAATGAGTTTATTGGATGGAATTATACAGGGAATTATACAAGGATTAACAGAGTTTTTACCAGTGTCTAGCAGTGGGCATGTATCACTTTATCAGCATTTTACAGGAAATAGCAGTGAAAATGGATTGGTTTTCACTTTAATGCTACATTTAGGGACGTTATTAGCTGTGTTTATAGCTTATCATAAAGATATATATCAACTAATTTTAGAAGCAATAGCAATGCTTTCAGATTTATTTAAAGGCAAACTATTTAAAGCTAAATTAACGGAAAATAGAATGATGATTTATATGATTATTTTAACAACACTTCCTTTAGCTGGATTTATCTTTATAAAAGATTTTATAACATCATTTGCGAGCGATACCGATATAATAGTTGAAGGGTTATGCTTTTTGTTTACATCGGCGCTATTGTTCTTTTCCGCTAGATGTGTTAAAGGGAGAAAAACTGCAAAAAATATGAAATTTAAAGATGCGATGTTTATCGGATTTTTTCAAGGCCTTGCAATACTGCCAGGTGTATCACGTTCAGGCTCAACTATTTCATCGGGATTGATGCTTGGCTTTTCAAAAGATTTTATGGTTAAATTTTCGTTTTTATTATCAATTCCAGCAATTTTAGGGGCTAGTGTTTTAGAAATTCCAGATGCAATAAAAGAAGGAGTGTCTTTTGGGTTTGAGCCTTTAATTGCAGGGATGATAGCAGCTTTAGTAATAGGGATTTTAGCAATAAAATTAGTGCAATATTTAGTTGTTAATGATAAATATATTTATTTTTCTTACTACACATTTATTTTAGGTGTTGTGGTGCTATGCATAGGTATTTATGAAAAAATGGATTTATTTTTAGATATATATTCAAAATTTTAGGAGTTTAAAATAATGGCAGGAAACACAAAAAAAACTACAAATAGCAGTGCTAAAAATGGCACTACACAAAAAAAGCCGTCTACTAGAAGCAGGAATGCAGCAGCGGCAAAAAAAGCAGAATTTAATAGAGCCTGGAGTATAGTTATGTTTGCTCTTGGTGTGTTATTATTTTTTATGACATTAGTTCCAGGAGAAAATATCTGGCTATGGATACGAGAAAATATGGTGTTTGGCATATTTGGAAGTAGTAGCTACATAGTTTCATTTTTACTCATTTATCTTGGAATATTAACAGCGGCAAATAAGCCAGTTAAAATAAAAATGATACAAGCAATAGGCCTTATATTAATTATTTCAGCAGGAATTCAGCTTATTTTTAATGCTGATATTTTAGAAGGCAGTTTTTTTGAAATAGTATCAAAACTTCATACATCAGGAAAAGAAGACGTTTTAAGTGGTGGTGTTGTTTCAGCTGTTTTTTCAGCACCTTTAATGCTTGCTTTTGGAAAAACGGCAAGCATTATAACAATTTGTGTTTTAGCAGTTGTGTTATTTATGTTTTTTGCAGATATAACACCGTATGATATTTATAATAAAACAACAAAAACTGCAAAAGAGCAAAAAGAAAGTCTTGCAAAAGAAATTGAAGAAACAAGAAAAATAAAACTTCAAAAACAGGAAGAAAAGCAAAGGCTTGAAGAAGAAAGAAGAAAAGAAGAGGAAGCTATAAAAATAAAAAAACGTTCAGCTGTTATTGATTTTGAAATAGATGAAAAACCATCTAGCGACGTTTTTAGTGATGAAAAATCGCAAAACACTATAAGTGAAAATGTTTTAAAAATAAAAGAAAAAGAAAATAAAGTTTCGCCTATTCCAAAAGCGAGCGATGTTATATCTCCTGAAATAATGAAGAGATTTCAATTTCAAGATAATTTAAAAATGAAAGAAGAAACTCCAGAATTTAAAAAAGCAATTCTAATAGAGGAAACAAAACAAGAAGAAAAAATTACACCTAATCCAACGCTTACTGAAATAGAGAAAAAAGCGAATACTCTAACAAAAGAGGAAAAAGAAGCTATTCGTCCTCTTTCAGAGGAAAATGCAGAAAGCTTTGAGGCAAAAAAAGCCTATATCTATTCGCACCCTCCTTTAACACTATTTGATAAGGATACCACAGTAGTTGGGAATATTGAGAATGAACTGAAAACAAATGCACAGCTTTTAGTGGATACTCTATCAAGTTTTGGAGTGCAAGCTAAAATAATTGATATAAGTAGAGGTCCATCTGTTACAAGGTATGAATTGCAGCCTTTAGCAGGAGTAAAAATTAGTAAAATCACAAACCTTGCTGATGATATAGCATTAAATCTTGCAGCAAGTGGTGTTCGTATAGAAGCGCCTATTCCAAATAAGGCAGCAGTTGGAATAGAAGTGCCTAATAAAAAGAATTCACCAGTTAATATAAGAACAGTGTTTGAGAGCAAAAACTTTATTGAATCTGAAAGCCCTTTAACAATAGCACTAGGCGTTGATATAGCAGGAAATGAAATAATAACAGATTTAACAAAGATGCCACATATGCTAATAGCAGGCTCTACTGGTTCTGGTAAGTCGGTTTGTATAAATGGTATTATTATGAGTTTTCTTCATAAATCAAGCCCTGAGGATGTAAAATTAATTTTAATTGATCCAAAAATAGTAGAACTACAAGAATACAACGGCATACCTCACTTACTAATGCCAGTGGTAACTGAGCCTAAAAAAGCAGCGGGTGCACTTGGAAGTGCTGTGGCTGAAATGGAAAAAAGATACAGGCTTTTTGCTGAAAATTCAGTAAGAGATATTAAAAGCTTTAATAATCTTGCAAAAGAAAGAGAAGATTTAGAGCATATGCCATACATTGCAGTTATTATTGATGAGCTTGCAGATTTAATGATGACGAGTGGTAAAGAGGTTGAGGATTATATTTGTAGGCTTGCTCAAAAAGCAAGGGCTGCTGGAATTCATTTAATAGTGGCGACTCAAAGGCCGTCTGTTGATGTTATCACAGGGCTTATAAAAACAAATATCCCAGCTAGAATTGCTTTTGCAGTATCTAGCCAAATCGACTCAAGAACTGTTTTAGATTCAGGCGGTGCAGAAAAACTACTGGGCATGGGTGATATGCTGTTTTTACCAATCGGAGCGAGTAAGCCTACTCGTGTTCAAGGAACATATGTAAAAGATAGAGAAATAGCAGAAGTAATTAGATTTATTAAAAAGGATTTTAATCCAAATTATAATCAAAGTATGATAGAAGAAATGGAAAAAATGACTCCTAAAGATAAAAAATCAGCTTCAAATAGCGATGATAAAGAAACCCCTCAAGATGAAATGCTAGAAAATGCAATAGAAGTTGTTGTGGATTTAGGACAAGCATCAACATCTCTTTTGCAAAGAAAGCTTCGCCTTGGCTACTCAAGAGCAGCAAGAATTATTGATGAAATGGAAGATATGGGAATAATAGGCCCATCAGAAGGAAGTAAACCACGACAGGTTTTACTAAGCAAAAATCAGTGGCTTGAAAGAAAAATTTCAAGCTCAGATAATGAATAGAAAAGAAGATAAAAATGAATGTAAAGAATATACCAATAAGTAAAAAAGAGATGCTAGAAGCAGGCTTTACTCAGCCTGACTTTGTGGTAGTGGGTGGAGATGCTTATATCGATCATCCAAGCTTTGGTACGGCAGTTATCGCTCGACTAGTTGAGCATTTAGGGTTTAATGTGTGTGTTTTAGCACAGCCAAATTATAAAACAAGTGAAAGCTTTAAAGAGTTTGGAAAACCAAAGTATGGTTTTTTAATCGGTAGCGGAAATGTTGATAGTATGGTAGCGCATTATTCAGTGGCAAAGATTAGAAGAGATACAGATGATTATACTCCAGGCGGAAAAAATAATAAAAGGCCTGATAGAGCACTCACCGTTTATTCTCTTTTAGCAAAAGAGGCATATCCAGATTCACCAGTTATATTAGGTGGTCTTGAAGGCTCACTTCGTCGCTTTGCTCATTATGATTATTGGAATGATAGTGTGATGCCGTCTATTTTAATCGATACAAAGGCAGATTTATTATCGTTTGGAATGAGTGAATATCAAACTACTGAAATAGTTAAAAGGCTAGCAGCTGGTGAAAACGTTAAAAATCTTACAGATATAAAAGGTACTTGCTATCTTACTACAAAAGAGAATTTGCCAAAAGATTATGTGGAATGTGCAAGCTTTTATAAAATATCAAAAGATAAAGTAAGCTATGCAAAAGCTACCAAAATACAAATGGATAATCAAGACCATATAACTGCAAAAGTAGTAGTTCAAAAGCAAGATAACGATAGATATCTAGTTCAAAATATGCCAGCGAAACCTTTGTATAGAAAAGCTCTAGATGAAGTTTTTGATTTGCCTTTTACAAGAAAAGTGCATCCTGCATATAAAGATATGGGAAAAATAAAGGCTATAGAAGAAGTTGAGTTTTCAATTATTCATAATAGAGGCTGTTTTGGAGGCTGTAATTTTTGTGCTATTACAATGCATCAAGGAAAATTTGTAACCTCAAGAAGCCATGAAAGTGTTTTAAAAGAAGCAGTTAAAATAACAGAAAGTGAAAACTTTAAAGGATACATCCACGACGTTGGCGGACCAACTGCGGATTTTAGAAATCCTAGCTGTAAAAAACAAGTAAAAGAGGGTGTTTGTTCTCATAAAAAATGCCTTGCTCCGTATCCATGTAGCGAACTTGTAGTTGATCATAGCGATTATTTATCACTACTTCGAAAATTAAGGGCTCTGCCTAAAGTAAAAAAAGTTTTTGTTAGAAGTGGCCTTAGATACGATTATATAATGAAAGAAAAAGATGATGAGTTTTTTAAAGAGATAATAGAACATCACGTGTCAGGACAACTAAAAGTAGCGCCTGAGCATTTTGCAAAGGAACCTTTAAAATATATGGCAAAGCCGGGTAATGGAGTTTATGATAAATTCCATAAAAAGTTTTATGATTTAACTAAGAAAGTGAATAAAGAGCAGTATTTAGTTCCGTATTTAATGTCGTCTCACCCAGGAAGTAAGGTAAAAGATGCAGTTGAGCTTGCTGAGTATCTTGCAAAAAACAGAATTCGCCCAGAGCAAGTGCAGGATTTTTATCCAACACCAGGAACTGTTTCAACGGCTATGTATCACACAGGCCTTGACCCATACACTTTAAAACCTGTTTACGTTGCAAAAGACAGAGAAGAAAAATCGCTTCAAAGAGCATTACTTCAATACTATAATCCAAAAAATAGAGATAGAGTTTTAAAAGCTTTAAAAATGACTAATAGACAAGATTTAATTCCTCTTTTAGTTCCTTTTAAAAAGACAAATCAAGAGATAAAAGAGTCAAAATCATTTAATAAAAAGAAAAAACCTCAAGGATCTTGGCAAGAAATACAAAAAAGAAATAAACAATTAGGAAGAAACAATGGCAAAAATTAACTTTAAAAAACTGAAATCAAACTATAATAAATTGCCAAATAAAGCGAAAAATAATCTGTTAACAAAAATAGTAGTTTTAATTATAGCTGTTATTTATGCCTTTGATTATTTTAATTTCACCCCATTAGTAACTAAAGATTTAACAGATTATAATAACACTGTAACTACTATTGATGTAGGGCAAGGGGAAAGCACGTTAATTGAGAGCGAGGGAGATTTTCTTTTAATAGACGCTGGCGGAAATAATGATGAAAATATAATAAGCCATCTTTATTCAAGAAATATTAGTAAAATAGATGTTTTATTAATTACACATTTTCATGAAGATCACACTAGTGCTGTTTTAGATGTTTTAGATGAATTTATCGTTGAGAGTATCATAATTCCAGATTTAAGTGATGATAATTTACCTACAACAAATTTTTTCTATGGATTTTTACAGGAAGTAGAAGAAAAAAATATTCCAATATTTGTAGCAAAAAAAGAAGATGAGTATGAAATAGGGGATGGCAGTGTGAAAATTTTAGCCGACACTATTCAAAGTGCAGATGATATAAATGACACATCGATTATATCTCTTTTTAAATTAGATGATTTTACATATCTTTCAACAGGAGATGCAAATAGTAAAACAGAGGATTTAATTATAAACACCTTTGAGGGCAATGTTACAATGCTAAATATTGGCCATCACGGCTCGAGTAAATCAACCAGTGAGGAATTTTTAAGTTTTATATCTCCTGATTTTGCCGTTATATCAGCAGGAGAGGATAATAGCTATAATCATCCCCACTCAGAAACCATTGAAAAACTAGATAATAGACTCATCCCTTATAAAATAACATTTAATGAGGGAAATATAATTTACTCAATAGAAGAAAAAGCTTTGCTAGAGGGATAATATGCTGTATTCACTTATTAAAATAGAGGATGATAAAGTAGTGTTTTTATTAAATGATAAAGAAATAAAAACTGATAAAGAAAATGTGATTCCTAAAATTAAAGAAACATATCTTTATGAATTAATTAACGGAAAATTTATTTTAAATGAAGAGGAAAGCCTTAAAATTAAAAACTCTAATAAAGATTTATTAAAAAAATTAATAAAAAATAAATAAAAAAATAGATGCTTATAGTGGGGTATCACTAAAGAAACTTTATATCATAAAAAGACAAAGGAATGGCGAAAGCCATTCCTTTGATTTATATAAAAGCTCCGCTTTTTAAAAGGAAATGATAGTTCTTTTGATAGCAAAAGAACCAAAACTACCGCTTTTTCAGCACGACGCGGAGTAAAAGGCTCTTTATCTCTTTCGTAAATATTAAACCTTCGCAACCTTTACTTCGTAAATGCTCGGCTTTGCTTTTCATTTTATGAAAAGCACCATATTTACTGCTTAATCCTGTATTTTCTTCCTCTTTGCTCTTTGCTAACACTATAAAAAGAAACAAGTGGCATCGAGCCACTTGTTTCTTTATAAGTATCTGTCTATTGCATCTGTTTTTTATTTTGATTTAAATTTTAATAATGGTATAGACAGTAAAAATACTATACATAATAATAACATAACAAGATTTATACCAAAGTTATCAGCTATATAGCCAAAAATTGGTGCAAAAATCATTAAAAACAATGATTTTAATTGAGCAGAGGTGCTGATAATAGTGGCTCTATTTGATTTATCTATATGATTGTCCACTTCATCAATAAAAAGAGGCTTTCTTATGCTGTGCAAAATATAAATAAAGACATATGATATTAAAACAATAAAATAATTACTTTGAAAAACACTAAGAATTGCACAAAAAATCATAAAGCCTATATGTACAAAATATAAACATTCAATACTAGTTCTAGCTCCTTTTATTAAATATGTCCTTTTAGAAAAATATGAGCCAAATAAATGTAATACCATATAAACTAGTCCTAGAATAATTTTTAAATTATCATCAGCAGATAAACTAGAGACTATAAGAACACCACTTCCTAGAATTATAAGTTCAAGTATTGGCTGGATTAAATCTTTAACATAAGAAAAAGAAGCCTCAGCCATTCCTTCTTCTATTAAAATAGATCTAAGGTTTTTATTTAATTTAAAGCTTTTAAAAAGGTCTGTTGCCATTTCTTTAAAAGAAACACCTTGCTTTTTATCAGAGGTATCTAAGTATTTAGGATAACTCATAATAAGAAGTAAATCTAAAATATATGGAATAATAGAAAATAGAAATATATATCTATCAGAAGGAACACTTAATATAAAAACAATTCCAAGTAAACTGCTAAGCGCACTTCCTAAAAGCGAGAAAGAACGTGTTCTGCCATAAACAAAAGTTTTTTCGTTTTGCCAATTTTTACCATCAAGATAGCTATATATCATCGCTTTATGTGTTCCAGAGCGAAAAGCCTCTCCAAGACCAAAAAACATCATACCAAAGGCGGCAAGAGTGAAATTATTTGTGAAAAAGAAAATTATAAAGGATATAATATAAAATCCAAAACAAAAATATAACTCTTTTTTTCGTCCAAAGTAATCTGCAATAAAGCCAGAAGGAATTTCAAAAATATTAATAATTATTTCTCGCATTGCAATTAATATACCAATTTCAAATAAACTAATATTATTACTTAAAAGATAAATAATTAAATATGGCTCAAAAAATTTTAGATTTTTTAAAAAACCATAGGCTGAGAATTTTTTTATTTGAAAATCTTTTAATATTTCCTTTTTTATAACTTCATTCATATTTCACTTGTGAGCTCTTTAATTTTTAGTTTTGCTTTTGTGAGCGTTTCCTTTCCGAGGTTAGTTATTGAATAGTATTTGCGAATTTTCCCTTCGTAGTTAACACTTTCAGAAGTTAAATGGCCAGATTTTTCTAAGCTGTGAAATATTGGGTATAATGTTCCGGGGCTAATATCATATCCGTGAGATTTTAATTCTTCTATCATAAAAGTGCCAAAAATAGGTTCTTTTTTAGCATGGTGGAGTATATGGATTTGAATAAATCCTAAAAATAATTTTCTTAAAACTTTGTCTTGCATAATACTTTCCTTTCTTATCATCTAATAACGATATTCAATATCGAAATTCGTTATTGATATAATACATCAAAATTACTATATTGTCAAGTGCTTATTAATTTTTTATTTATCTATTTACATTTTGTTAAAATAGATAGAGTAAAAAATTAAAGATAATGAATTATAATTATATTATAGATTATTAATTTACAGATAAAGAAAGGATACTATTTATGCTAAAAGACGTTATGATTGAGAAAAAAGAAGTTGTAAAAGAAGTGTTTGGAGAAATTAATTTTAAAAAAATAGAAAAATCAGTTTTAAAGCTTAGTGCGGAAGGATATATTTATCATATAGCAAAAGCTGGGTATAAACTTCCTAATGTAAGTCTTTTAAATAGCAAAAATGAAGAAGTGTTTATATACGATGAAATAAAAGATAAAAAAACAATAATTAGTTTTTATAGGGGAGCTTGGTGCCCATTTTGTAATTTAGAGCTTGCAGAATATAGAAAATTATTAAAAGATGAGAATATTAATATGATAGCAATATCTCCTGAGCTTCCAGTGATAACAGAGCAAAATATGATTTCAGAAAATTTGCCGTTTGAAATTTTAAGTGATAAGGATAATAAGCTTGCTAAAAAATTAAACTTATGCTTTCATTTGCCAAAATATATTAAAGAAGTATATAAAAAACTTAATATTGATTTAGCTATGTCGCAAGGTAATAGTAGTGATAATCTTCCAATTCCAGCAACTTATGTTGTAGATGAAAAGGGTGTTATATTAAAAGATTGGATTTATCTAGATTATATGGACAGAGCAGAGCCAGAGGAAGTTATAAATTATATAAAATCCTTATAAAAGAAAAGGTAGAACTCTAAATGAGTTCTATTTTTTTGTTAAAAAAATAACTACAATTGACAAGTCAACTCAAATGAAGTATAATTGACAAGTCAATTCAAAAGAAAGGATGAAATTTAATTAATGCAAAATAATAATACAGGAAGATATATAGGATACTTATATAGAAAATTTCAAAAATATATAAACAAAGAATTAAAAGAATATGGTATTAATTCAGCTGAATTTGGCCATCTTGTGGTTTTATATGAAAATGGAAATACAATATCTCAAGATGAAATTTGCAAAATTATTAGTATTGATAGAGCCGCGGTAACAAGGGCGGTAAAATCCTTAGAAGAAAAAGGCTTTGTTATAAAATCGCCTTGCAAAAAAAATACAAGGCACAATGAAATTACACTTACTAAAAAAGCATTAGATTTAAAAAATATTGTTTGGGAAAAATTTGGCAATTACAACAAATCGCTTCAAAGTGTTTTAGAGGAAGATGAATTAAAAACAACTCTTTTAGCACTTGAAAAACTTGCTAAAAGAGCAAAAGAGATGGAAAAGGAATTAAACAATGAGTAGACAGAATTTAGGAACAGAACCAGTTGGGAAATTATTATTAAAGTATTCAATACCAGCGGTAATTGGTATGATAGTAAACGGGCTATATAATGTTGTAGATAGAATATTTATAGGAAATATCCCAGATGTTGGCTCGCTTGCTATATCAGGGCTTGGAGTTAGCCTTCCGATTATGACAATTTTTGTGGCATTTGGTATGCTCACAGGTGTTGGCGGAGCGGCAAACGTTTCAATTAAGCTTGGTGAAGGGAAAAGGGAAGTAGCAGAAAAGGTTTTAGCGAATGCTTTAATGCTTGCAGTTATTATAGGCATAACTTTAACTACAATAAGTATGCTGTTTATTGATGAAATATTATTCGCCTTTGGCGCTAGTGGCGATAGCCTTCCTTTTGCAAAAGAATACATCAACACTATTATTTACGGCTCAACTTTTAATATTTTAGCGATGACTTTAAATAATCATATTAGAGGTGATGGTGCACCAAAACTTTCAGCTATTATAATGGTTGTAGGGTGCGGAATGAATATAGTTTTAGATGCTTTATTTATTTTTGGATTTGAAATGGGAATAAGAGGTGCAGCTCTTGCAACAGTTATCTCTCAAACAGTTACTGCTATAATGGGACTTTCTTATTATTTAAAAGGCAAATCAAATGTAAGACTGAAAAAAGAAAATTTAAAGCTAGACAAAAAAGTTATCGGTTTAATTGTAGCTATTGGCTCTGCTCCTTTTGCTATGCAGCTTGCAGCTAGTACAGTTCAGGTTATATCAAACAATATGCTAAAAACTTACGGTGGTGATTTAGCTATTGGTGCAATGGCAACTATAAACTCTGTTTTAATGATGATAGGTATGCCGATTATGGGGATAAACCAAGGTGCACAGCCTATTATAGGATATAATTTTGGAGCAAAATTATATGATAGAAGTGAAAAAACTTTAAAAATTAGTATAGCAGTAGCGACGATAGGCTTATTAATAGGTTGGAGCTGTGTAATGCTATTTTCAAATACTATAGTTTCAGTATTTAATCCAGAACCAGAATTAGTTGCAATATCAGCAGATGGTATTAGAAAATATTTATTATGCATGCCTTTAATGGCAACTTCAATGCTTTCTTCAAACTATATGCAATCTATAGGAAAAGCAAAGCAAGCTATGTTCCTTGGCCTACTTCGTCAAGTTATTTTATTAACTCCGTTAATGCTTATACTTCCATCATTCCTAGGTCTTGATGGTGTATGGTATTCAATGCCAATAGCAGATGTTTTATCTGTGACTATAACTTTAATTGTTTTAATGCACACAATTAAGGGCTATAGAAAGCAAGAGCAATTAGAAAAAGAAGCAATGTAAAATAAAAAAGGTGATGAATAACATCACCTTTTTTATTTTGGATATATAAAATTTATAGCAGAGGAAATTAATTCAATAGTTATATCATTAAACTTGCCGATTTCACCATCGTTTGCATAATAGATAGTGTTTTTAGATTTTATATGTAATTTTTTAGCTTTAAAATACTGCATGCTATGCTTAGTATTTTCTTTTTCAAATTGATTTCCATTTGAAATATTTTTTATAAAAGGTATAAGGCGAAGACGGGAAGGCACTAACACTAAGGAGATATCCATAAGCCCATCTTGCACATTGGCATAAGGAGTGAGAAAAAATCCGCCACCAGCACTTATACCATTTCCAGCACTTGCCATTAAGAGTTTGCCTTTATAAACAAATTTATCATCAATGAAAATTTCTAAAAAACTTCCCATCTTTTTTAAAATATTATTTAAAACAGATAAATTATAAGCCCCTTTACTTGAAACAAGAGGTAAGTTCTTAAATTTAGTCATCCCAGCTCCAACATTTGCATCAAAGCCGATATTTACCATGTTTATGCAGTATTCGTCTTTAAATTTTAGTAAATCTATAGGAACAGTTTTTGCAAGCATTTGATTTTCTATATTAAGAAAAGAATTTTTACTGCTATTAAAATTTTTAATAAAATCATTTCCAGTACCATTTGGAATAACTCCAACAGAGGCATTTTTATTATGAATACATCCATTAACAATATTGTTTAGTGTTCCATCTCCCCCAACAGCATAAAATCTTAAAATTTCATCACTGTTATTAAAAGAAGAAACAAAATTTTTAATATCATCTCCACTTTGAGAGATATGTATTAGAATTTCTTGCTTTAGTTTTTTTGCAGTTTTCTGAATGTCTGAGATGAATTTTGTTATATCATCATTTTTTCCAGCCATAGGATTAATTATAAAAATATGTCTCATAAAAACTCCTTAAATATATTTATAATTAATATTTTAAATTGAATGCATAAAAAAATCAAGTTTTTTTAGCTAAAAAATCAATAGAAACTAATAATATCTAAATGTTATACTAAAAAAAGATTGTATTTAAAATATAATAAAATAAATGGAGGATTATTAAAATGTCTGTAGAAAAGATTCAAAAAGTTACTCTTGGCAACTATCCAACACCGCTAGAAGAAATGAAAAATTTATCAAATTTATTAGGCAAAGGAAAACTCTATATTAAACGTGATGACGTTACAGGGCCTGCAATGGGCGGCAATAAAACAAGAAAGCTAGAATACCTATTAAAAGAGGCACTAGACGGCGGATACACGGCTGTTATGACCTTTGGTGGAACACAAACAAACCACGGAAGAACAACAGTTGGAGCGGCTGTAAAACTAGGCCTTAAACCTATTTTAGTTTTAGGTGGAAGTGATACAGGGTATTTATCAGGAAATTTAACACTAGATGCTTTAATGGGCGCTGATATTTACTTTAATCAAAATCCTGAAAAGATGCAAGATACAGTTAAAGAAATAGTTGAAAAGTATGAAAAGCAAGGTGATAAAGTTTATATGGTGCCAGTTGGCGGATCAAATACTTTAGGCGCTGTGGGATATATAATGGCTATAAAAGAAATTGTAGATCAAATAAAAGAAGAGAATTTTAAAATAGACTATTTAGTGGCATCAGTGGGCTCTATGGGAACATTTGCAGGATTAATTTTAGGGGCAAAATACTTTAATGCACCTTTTAAAGTGCTTGGTATTCCTATAGCTCCAGCCGTTAAAGAAGAAAAAATTCAAAGTGTTGTAGAATATGCAAATAAAATAAGTGATGAATACAATATGGGAATTAAAATAACAAGCGATGATGTTGTTATAAATTATGGGCCTGAGGAAATGCCTTACTGCGGAGAGGCTTATAATAAGCCAGATTCATTAACTAGAGAATACATTATTAAAATGGCGAAAAACGAGGGAATATTCCTTGATCCTACATATACAGGAAAAACATTTAGAGGTTTTTATGATATGATAGAAAATGGAACTATTATAAAAGAAAATGAAAATGCTTTATTTTTACATACCGGCGGATATGCAGCCCTTTGGACAAAAGAGCATCTAGATGATATGCAAACTCAGCTAAGAGAAAATAGCACAATTACACAAAAGTAAAGGGAATATAATGAATATAGCAATAATAAAAACAGCGATAGGATATCTTCAATTAGAGGAAGAAAACAATGAAATAACAAAAGTTTTCCATGTTGGCTCAAGTGGAATAATACTTCCACCCAACACAGATACTCTAAGAATAGCAGAAAAAGAATTTATAGATTATTTTGATGGAAAACTAAAAAAATTCACTTTTAAAATGAATCCTAAAGGAAGCGCATTTCAAAAAAAGGTGTGGGAAAATTTATATGATTTAGGATATGGTGAAACTATTAGTTATAAAGATCTAGCATTTAAATCTGGCTATCCAAATGCTGCAAGAGCAGTTGGAACAGCGATGAGGATGAATCCTATAGTAGTAGCAATTCCTTGCCATAGAGTTATCCCATCAAGCGGAAAATTTGGAAATTATTCTGCAGGAGGTCCTGCAAATAAAGACTGGCTATTAACCTTTGAAAAACAAAATATATAAAATAAAAAGTGATACTATAATGAAATACCGATAAAGAAACTTTATAAATTAAAAAGACAAAGGAATGGC
>CAYJEK010000019.1:0-33322 GCA_964369205.1 uncultured Oscillospiraceae bacterium
TTTTTATTTTATTTATAATATTCTAGCATATTAAATAGCATTTTTTTATATAACTCTTTATTAGATTTTATTAAAACTTTAACATTTGGCTCTTTTTTATATTTATTTAATCTATCAACTATAGTTTGGCCTTTGCATAAATCGCCCTTTGTTTCAACTTTAACATAGTAATCCTTAGTTTCGCCCACTTCTTCATTTAAAAAATATGCCATTGTTATCGCATCATTTATAACTTGATTTGGCTCATAATCTAAGGCTTTTAATCTTCTTTTTATAAAGAAATCAAATATATGGTCTAAAACATCGCTTACTTTCGTGTTTTTATTCATATACTCTTTTAATTCATCTATAGAAAGTCCGCAATAATCATTTCCATCAAGTCCACACATTGTAACTGGTATTCCAGAATGAAAAACTATATCGCAAGCATCAGGATCTACCCACACATTAAATTCTGCATATGCATTCATATTCCCTGTATATGAAGCGCCTGCCATACATACTATTCTCTTAATTAAAGGCTTTATTTCAGGATATCTTAAAAGAGTTATTGCTATATTAGTTAAAGGGCCAAGAGTTATTATTTCAAGCTCTCCATTCGCTTTTATTGCCTCTTCTTTTATAATATCCCATGCATATCCATCAAAATCTTTTTCTGCCTTTGGCAGTATATATCCTCCAAGACCTCCCTCGCCATGAATATCTCCTGCTGTTTGTGGTTTTGAAAAAAGAGGTGTATCTGCTCCTATTGCCACTTTGCAATCAAGGTTTAATTTTTCTCTTAATCTTAATGCATTTTGCGACGTTTGATGGTATGGAACATTTCCTAAAACTGGAGTTATCGCTTTTATTTCAATTTCATTAGAACTTGCCGCTAAAAGTATTGCTATTGTGTCATCAACACCTGGATCTGTATCTATAATAACTGGACGTTTACTCATTATTGTTCTCCTTAATTTTATTTGTATTTCTCGCAAGCTGTCACTAGCATATCTATAAACTCTTCTCTATTTATATCAAGGCACACAAGCCCATTATCAAGACTTCTATCCCTTGTTTTTCTCATATCAGTTGCTGTGCAGCCATATGTTTCTTTTCCATCTATATCAACTTTCATATTGGCTCTTTCAGTTTTTATTAAACTAGGATTAATTAAATAGCTTATAGCCACCGCATCGTGAACAGCACAGCCATTAAGATATGAATTTTTAGTATACATTTCATAATAATGCTCAAATGCAGCTGCACAAAAAGTTCCAGCTATTGTATTTGTATCTGCTATTTTTTTAATATCCTCTTTTGTAGCATATGCTTTCATAGTAACGTCAAGTCCGCACATAACTATTTCAACACCGCTATTAAAAACAATATTAGCCGCCTCTGGATCAACTATAATATTAAACTCTGTTACAGCATTTGCATTACCTTCGAATGCACCGCCCCCCATCATAACAATTCTTTCTATTTTATCTTTTACATGAGGATAAGCTAAAAACAATAGAGCAATATTTGTGAGTGGTCCTACTGGAACAAGAGTTATCTTTTCATCACTTTCTTCTAAAGTTTTTCTTAAAAAACTAACAGCATCTAAATCATTCTCTTTTATTTTTGGAACTGGCAATTTTGCATTACCAAGACCTGATTCTCCGTGGGTATTTTCAGCAATAATTTGAGATTTAACTAAAGGCCTATCTGCCCCTTTTGCAACTGGCACATCGCTTTTATTTAAATAATCCACAACTGATAGAGTGTTATACAGTGTTTTTTCAAGAGTTTGATTTCCTGCTACTACTGTTATCCCTCTCACATCAAGCTTTTCGCTACTTAAAGCTAAAACTATCGCCACCGCATCATCTATGCCCGTGTCAACGTCCATAATTATAGGTATTTTCTTCATAAATTAAATTCTCCTTTTTTACTACATTTTAATATATAATATCATAAATTTAAACAAAAAGTAAATATAATATTGACTATTTATTATTAAAATGATACTATTTCTATAGAAATATTTACAATATTAAAGGAGAAAATGCTTTGACATTTATTTTAGAATTAATTGGCACTGTTACCTTTGCATTTGCAGGGGCTATGATAGCTATAGAAAATGATTTAGATTTTTTTGGTATAAACTGTGCTGCCGTTGCTACTGCAACGGGTGGTGGTATGACAAGGGACTTAATTTTAGGAAATACCCCTCCTATGCTATTTCGTGATCCAACATTTTTTACAATAGCGCTTATTTCAGCTTTTTTAACTATTGGAATTTATAAACCTTTAACTGAATCAAAATACAAAGATAATATTTTATTAATTATAAATACATTAGATGCTATAGGTCTTGCTATTTTCACAGTGGTAGGAATGCAGCTTGCAAGAAATCTTGGGTTTGGTGATAACGGATTTTTAGTTTGCTTTGTGGGAGCTTTATCAGCTGTTGGCGGTGGTTTACTTCGTGATATTATGATAAATAGAACTCCAACAATTCTTCACAAAGAAATATATGCTACAGCTTCTATAATAGGAAGTATTGTTTATTATATAACTTGGAATATACCAAATGAAATTATAGCCACTGGAATTCCTATGCTCTTAATTTTTGTAATTCGTATGTGGTCTATAATTAAAGGGGCAAATCTGCCTCATGTAAAAAGAAATTAATTTTTTTAAAAGAAATTTTTAAAAAAGTGTTGACATTTTATGAATTATGTAGTATTATAAATGAGCACTAAAAATTGCCGCTGTGGTGGAATCGGCAGACACAAGGGACTTAAAATCCCTCGGTAGCAATATCGTGCCGGTTCAAGTCCGGCCAGCGGCACCAAAAAACTCTTCATAGAAATATGAAGAGTTTTTTATTTGTATATTATTTAAGTATTTATTTTAAAATAAGGCAATCCTATAAAATTCTATAATTTCATCTTCTTATATTTTTATGTTTATATTTAATAATACTTTCAATTATAACAGCAAGTCCTATAAAAAACACATTAATAGCTAAAGCTATATCTAAATATTCTGCAGGATTACTTTTTGCATAAACCAATCCTTCTGTTTTTAGCATATCTGCAAATATATTACAAATAATATATCCTATTAAAACTATATATGCACCATATTTGCATTTAAATTTATAAAAAACACAAAGAGAAATCAAAGCTATACTTGCAATAAAACTTTCATATATTGAGTTTTCTTTTAACACTATATCATATCTAAAAAGAAGGAATGTTAATGAAAATAATAAAAATGTATTCATTTTCCAGTTTTGATGATTTAAGCTCTTATTTTCAATTTTTAAAAGAATTAAAAGACCAATATTTATTATAGCTATCGCAGGAAAAATATATTCCATAAATAAAGCTAATCCTAGAGCTAACATATAAAATAATTGCATCAATTTCTATCCTCTCTTTTATAATATAAGTAATTATATCATACAAATTTATATTTTGATACAATTATAGTTATTGGATATATAGATAAAAAAACCTTGCAGAAAATTCTGCAAGGTTTTAAATTTTATGATAAATTCACTTTTTCGCCTGTTATTGTATCTATATAAAATGGCTCCCCGAAAATAGAGAATATTTTTTCGCTAGAAATATCGTATATCCCCATAATAGTTTCATCAATAGTTATTAAAGATTCCTCGAGTGTATCTTTATTTATTTTTAAAACTTCATTTTTATAGCCTATTAAATAAATATATTCAGCATCGTATTTAATATTTTGATATTCAGATGTGATATCAAATTCTATTATCACCTCTTTATTTTCGCCGTTAAAATCAATTTTATATAAACTTACAATAATTCCTGTTGTTGAGTTTGCTGCTTTTTCAAAATCAGTGTTATTATACACAGGATAAAAAACAAATTCATCAGAAACACCAACTTGATATAAAAGCACCTTTTCATCTTCGCTAGAAATCAGAGTTTTTGTTTTATCCTCTTTTTCTAAATAGATTTCTCCATTTACATCTTCTGCAGATAATACAATAGTTTCAGTTTCAGACACTTGAATTTTATTAAATATGTTTTCATTGCTTTTTTCAAGGCTTAATGTTTCACCATTTATCATATATATTGATTCCATTGACATATAAACATATATATTATCATTAAAAACATACATCTGAGCTGATGAAAAATCCATACCAGTATCTTCTACATCAGCCTTATTTAAGCGAAGAATATTTTCTCCATTTGTATCCATTGACACTAATTCATCAGCCATGAGTATGTATAATCTATTATTAAAGTATTCAATAGTTGTTATGGGAATATATTCATCTCCCTCAAAAGTGAAAACATCGCTAATAGAATTATCCTCTTTAGATAGTTTTTTAATAGAATTAAAATAGCTATAATAAATATCACTCTCATTTTCTGCTATAAAATAATTACTATTATTATTTTGAAGTATTGAAAAAGCAGAAACTTCTTTTACATCTTGCCCTTGTGTTTCTACTTCACTAGAAGTATTACTACATCCCACTAAACTAAAAGCCAACCCTAAAGCTAAAATACTACTTATAACTTTTTTCATATTAATCACTTACCTTTCACTTTTTTATTTGATATATTAAATATTTCCACCTATTTATATTTTACCATATATTAACAAAAACCACAAGTATTTACTATAATTAATTTACACTAAGAATTATTATATAAATATTCATTTTATAAAGCCAAATCTTTTGTTTGACTATTTTAATTATTTATTTTATAATTTAAATATAGAGATTTTTAAATTTATTTAGTAATTAAAATATATAACTATTATATATTTTAATTACATGAAAGGTATGGTAATTCTTATGAATATTATTGTATTTAATGGAAGTCCGCGAGAAAATGGAAACTCAAAAACTATTTTAAATCATTTTAAAAAGAACATTAAATCTAGTCATAATATTGAAATTATCGATGTTGCAAAAAGAGATATCAATCCCTGTCAGGACTGTGCATACTGTAAAGAAAATAAAAAATGTGTGCACAGTGATGAAACTAATTTATTAATAAAAAAATTCCAAGATGCTGATTTTGTTGTTTTTTCATCTCCTGTTTATTATTTTAGTATCACCGCTCAATTAAAAATTTTAATTGATAAAATGCACTGTAATCCACAAAGTTTAAAAAATAAAAAAATCGGGATGTTTATTGTTGGTGGTGCTAATACTAGTAGCTTACAATATCAATTAATTAAAAATCAATTTGAAAGTATTGCAAGTTATTTAAATTGGGAGTTTGTATTTTATAAAACAGTTTCCTCTATGAATGATTCTGCTGATTTAAAATCTTTGGAATTTTTAAGCGATGTTGCTTTAATAGCTAATGCTATTTAATTTTTTAATCGATAAATTTTCTATTTTATTTATAATTTCATTATTTTCTTACTTTATTTTAAACATTATCAATGTTTATAATTTGTTTTCATTTTATATATTGATTTTATATGATTTAAGATATATAATTTTACTATAGTATGAAAATTAGATTTTTTAATCTTTAAAATAATACGGAAGGATGATATGTTATGGATATAGCTGCTATGAGTATTGACTCAAGCTTGTTAAAAGTTCAATCGCAAGTTAAAATTTCTTTACTAAAAGATACAATGGATTCAGCAGAATCTAATGCTTCTTCATTAATTAATCAAATGCTCCCTGTAAACAATGTTAAGGTTTTGCAAGACTTGGGAAGTATTTTAGATGTTAGAGCATAGATAAAAAAGTAAATGAATTAATCATTTGCTTTTTTAATGTTTAAATCAATATATAAGTATAAGTTATTAAATAATGAGAGGTATTTATAATGAAAGATAAAGTTTCTTTTTCAATTTTTAATTCTAAAAAAATGTCTACTAAAATTAATGTTATGTCGGGAATTATCACTATAACAGTGGTATTCGCACTGCTCACTTTTAACTATTTCTATTTTAGTAATACATTATATGAATCTATAGAACTTGAGTGTTTAAGTTCTACTCATCTTTTAGAACAGCAATTAACAGATGAGCACGCGCCTACTGATTCCGATGATATACAAACCCTTCTTGATGCTTTAAAAGAAAGCACTCACAATGAATACACTATATTCAATGGAGATATTCGAGAATATACAACTGTTACTCAAAATGGAGAAAAAATCCTTGGCACAGCTCTTGATCCTGAAATTGCACAATTAGTTTTAAGTGGTGAGGAATACATAGGTCACACTGAAATATTAGGTGTTCCGCATCTTGCCTCATATTCTCCTCATAGAGATGCTAATGGAGATATTATAGGTGTTTTATTTGCAGGCAGACCAACTGACACTGTTATTCCAACTATAATGGAATTATCTTTATATAACCTTGGAATTGGAATAGCACTTATAGCTGTTTCAGGAATTATTTTCACTATCTTTACTAAAAAGGTTATAAGTACTCGCCTTGAAACTGTTGTTAACACGGCTAATGCACTAGCTTCAGGTGATTTCTCTGCTGAAACCAACGAAACTCATTTAAAAGATGAAATCGGAGTTCTAACTAACTCTTTTAATAATATGAAAAATAATCTTTCTGATTTAAAAGATGATGTTTCATATATTTTAAATCAAATAGGAAATAACAACTGGAGAATATACACTAATAATAAAGGGGCTTATGTAGGTGAGTGGGCAAATCTTAATGAATCTATCGAAAAAATGATAAAAACTGTTACCTCTTCTTTATTAGAAGTTTCCCTTTCTGCTGATCAAATTTCTGCTGATTCCGATCAAATAGCTCAAGGTGCTCAGCAACTTGCAGCTTCATCTGAAGAGCAATCAGCTAGTATTGAAACATTATCTATAACTTTAAATGATGTTTCTGATAAAGTTAATAAAAATTTAGAAAATTCAAAGCAAGCGGCTGATTTTGCAAAGGTTTCAGAAGAAGTAACTAAAGTTACTCTTGTTGATATGAAAAATATGCAAAAGGCAATGCTAGAAATATCTTCTGCTTCTGAAAATATTTCTAAAATAGTTAAAGTAATCGATGATATATCTTTCCAAACAAATATTCTCGCACTAAATGCTTCTGTTGAAGCTGCAAGAGCTGGCTCTGCTGGCAGCGGATTTGCTGTTGTGGCTGATGAAGTAAGAAATCTTGCTCAAAAATCCGCAGAGGCAGCTAAAGATATTACAAACCTTATAGAGCATTCTATCCTAAGTGTGCAAAACGGAGTTGATTTATACGATAAAACAAATATGTCTTTTGAAAAATTAGCTAAAAACGTTAATAGTATGGTAGAAATAATAGAGGATATATCAGCTTCTAGCGAGCAACAAACATTTGGAGTAAACCAAATTTCAAGTGAAATAAAAGAAATTTCTTCAACAATTCATCATAATTCTGCAACTAGTGAAGAAAGTGCTGCTTCTAGCGAACAATTAGCAGCTCAAGCAAATATTTTAAATCAAGTTGTTTCAAAGTTTCAATTATAAATTTTAAAAAGCACTGGCTTACACCAGTGCTTTTTATTTTACTTAATTTTTTCTAATGCATAAATCATTTCTTTTTCTAATTTTTCTACTCTTTCCTCTAAAGTAAGAGGAGTTATAATATTATCTTCATTTTCATCCTTATCATCACTCGATGTGTTTTCGCCATTATAATAAACATTAATTGTGTCTGCTATTGTTCTTGCAAGCTCTTTTCTTTTTACTGATGAATCTAGCCATTTGCAAGTAGCACTGTTTGTATGGTGTCCACATTCAAGTAAAAATATATCTTCACACTCTGTATATTTTGCAGCATTTCTTATTACACTATAATAATCAGTATCTACTGTGTTTGGATAAAGCCTCGTCCAAACACCATTAATTGATCCTTGATATTTTGATAAAGTGATTTCTTTTACATCTCTTTTCATCAGTTTTTCTATATTCGTTGCTAAAAGTGTGCCTAAATTATAACTATTTGGTCTTTTTAAAGAGCGAATAACTGTTACATAACTAGCACTTTTATTGCTTGCTGCATCACTATGAAGAGATAAAAACAATTTACAGCCTTTAGCCATATCCCCTCTTTTTTCAAGTGATGGATTTTCTTCTAAATTATTTTTAGTTTTAACAACAGTAAAACCATATTCCTCTAGCATTTCGCTAAGTATATTCGCTAGGGCGAAATTACCATTACTTTCATAATATCCTGTGCAAATACCTTTATTCGCATTTACTCCATGCCCTGGATCAATACATATTTTAATCGACATATTAATTACCTTGCCTTCCCAAATTTTAATTTTATATACGTCGTATTATTATATGTATTTTTTATTTGTTTTGATATTTAATCAACAACAATAACACCTAAAATCTTTGCTATATCACTAGCTTGATATGTGTTCAATTTTATTTTATTAAGTTCTTTAAAATTTTCTGAAACTATAGGAGATATAAACTCTCCGTTTGAGAAATCTATATTAGAAAGATTTGTTTTTATAAAATCATTTTGTATGAATTTTGAATTTTCTGTTTTAAATTTTATAAAATTTGTTTGCGAAAACCCTGTTTGTGTAAAATCAGTGGATATAAAATCGGATTCTCTTATTTTACTTTGATAGAAATCCGCCAATGTAAAACTTGAATTTTCAATTTTTGTACTTAAAAAAGAGCTTTCGCTAAATTTTACGCCCATTCCTTTAACATTTATAAATTTACAATTTTTAAAATATGCTTTTTCAAAATTCGCATTAGATAAATCGCAATTTATAAATTCTGAATTTATAAAACTTGCTTTAGAAAATATTGTGTTATTAAATCTCATATTTTTAAATACAATATTTTTACATTCTAATTTCTCTAAGTTTTCATTTATAATATCCTCTTTTATAAACTCACTATTTTCTAAAATTTCGTCGTATTCTATTTTATATTTTGCAATATCTAAAAACATTTTCTCTTTCTCCTTATAATTAACAATTTTTTTACATCGTATTATTAATCTATGCTTGTAAATTTAACCAAAAACTTGTATAATCAATATGCAGCAAAATATCAACATTTTATATTATTAAAGTTATAATTATCTTTATAATTTTAATAGTATCTTATATACATAAAGGATTAATTATATGCCAACATTTTATTACATCATTATATCTTATACTATCTTACTTGTCCACTCTTTGGTGGTATTGAATTTTTTTGATAAAATACTAAACTCTAGAAGATTTTCTAAAATGATAATTTATTTATCTTCTGGGGTTGTTTCGCTTGGTGCGGTTTTTATGTTTTATGCTACAAGCATCCCATCTAGTGTTATATATGTTTTATCTATTCTAATTCTCTTTTTACAACTTCAATTATTATACCGTGATCCATTTCTTGTAAAAATAAGCTTAGTTTTTGGTGTATTGCTTCATTTATTTGTTTTTAGAGCAATAGTTTTAAGCTTTTATTCTCTTATAACTAATGAATCTCTGGATTATATTACAAGTTCGCCTATCTTATTTGTTCAGTCATTCATTATTTCTCTAATTTTACATATAGCATCTTTTTATCCTTTTATGAAGTACATATCGCTTGAAGATGTTAGTAATATAGCAAACAATGAAAATCTTCTTAAACGAATTTCGATGTTAACCGCAAGTATTTCTACATACTTTGTTTTTAATACACTAATTTTTAATACAGAGTTTTTCTCATATGAATTAATCACCCAGCAAATAATTCTGCCTCTTCTTTTACTATCAGTATTTTATATAATTCTTTTATTAATTGTAAACCTTGTTTCATTAAATACATATAAAGAAAAAAATGCTGAACTTGAAGTTAAAATAGATAAAAGCAAAATACTAGAATCAGCTTTATTTAATCTTACTGAGATTGTTTTAGAAATCAACTGTTCCCAAGATAAATTAACAAGATTTATCGTTGGGAATTTTGACATGGAAATCAGCGATGATTCCTACTCAAATCTACTTCAAATACACTATGAAAAATTTATTCATCCAGAAGATACAAACATATTTTCAGCTAGCACTTCCAAGGCTATAATTGAAAATTTTAACAATGGTATTACCACTATGGAAATTATATTCAGAGGATATAAACTAGCAGTAGATGAAAACACTAAAAAATTAACTGCTAAAACCAATGATTATCTATGGCATAAATCCACTTTAAATGTTTATCAGGACGAGGATATGAGTATTAAAGCTATTTCCTGTATTGATGAAATACATAGTGAGAAAATCCAAGAAATTCATTTAATAAACAAAGCTGAAAGAGACTCTTTAACAGGAGCTTATAATAAAACAACTGCATATGATAAAATTTCAAACCACTTAAAAAATGGTGGTGTTGGCACATTAGTTATGTTCGATTTAGATAATTTTAAAGGCATTAATGATAATATGGGGCATAGCTATGGAGACGAAGTATTAATAAACACTTATAATTCTGCACAAAGTCTCTTCCGCAGTAGAGATATAATAAGTAGGGTTGGCGGTGATGAATTCATTGTATTTTTAATGGGAGCTATTGAAAAAAGTGTTGTAGAGGATAAAGTTAAAAAGCTATGTAATATGATTCATAGAACCTACACTGCTGATAATGGTGTTTCAATCACTGTATCAACAAGTGTTGGTATTGCCTTTGCTCCAAAAGACGGATATGACATTGAAACTCTTTTCAATGCCGCTGATATATCAATGTATGCCTCAAAACATACAGGAAAAAACACATTTACTTTCTATGATGCAAATTCATTAAAAGATTTTAAACCTGTTGAATCTAGCGCTTATCAAAGACTATCACATGAAATAATTTTAAGTGAGGATGCACAATAATGACAAATTATAATTTAGTTGCAGAATACACCTCACTTGTAATAGTGATGGCTATTTTAGTTAGCTTTTTAAGAGATTATGAATCTCGAAACTTAAGATATAAGTTTTTATATGCGATGTATGTTTCCACCTTCCTTTCCTCCCTTGCAACTATTTCTTCAACACATCTTGCAAATGGAGTTGACTTTGGGCTTCCATATGCATTTGTATATTGTGTAATGCTATTATATTTTATACTATTACCTAGTGTATCTTTAATGTTTTTACTTTATGCTTTTGTATTAACAAATTTTAAAGAAGATGAAAAAAATTATTTTAAAAAACTTATGCCTGTAATGGTTCCTTATATAATATATCTTATCGCTTTATCACTCAATGTATTCAATAGTTCTATCTTCTCAATAACTAGTGGTTTTTTATATGTTAGAGGTCCATTCTATCAGCTTCCTTTTGTTATTATATTAGTTCATATTTTTATGCTATTATTTTTAACTATAAAAAATATGAATACAATATATAAAGAAATTATGCAAGTTTTATCTTTTACATTTATATTTTCTTCTAGTATAACCATCGTTCAGTTATTTATAGATAATATTAGTTTTTCAGGAATAGCTCATACTTTGAGTATTTTATTAGTGCACTTATATATTCAAAATGTTAGAAAATCTGCCGACCATTTAACAGGAATAAATAATAGAATAACACTCACTCATAAATTAAACGAGGCTATTAAAAAGAATGAAGTATTTTCATTATATATTTTAAGTATTAGAAACTTTAAAGGTATCAATGAGAGATACGGCCTTGAAACTGGAGATAAAATTCTTCAATATATCGCGCAAACTTTATCTAAGAACTTTAAATATAATAATATTTTCAGATATAGTGGAGATGAATTTGCTATAATTTCAAAATTTGATACTCCTGATTTTTTTAATAATGTTTTAAATACAGTTATTAGTTTTGATAAATCATTTTCTGTAGATAATATAGATATTGTTTTAGATTTAGTTTTTACAAAAGTTGATTATCCACAGTTTGGAACAAATACTAAAGATTTAATATCTGCTGCTGATTATTCAATTAGAACTTTAAAAGAAAATAATTTAAATTCAAAATATTTATATGATATTTCTATACTCAAAAATATGAATGAATGGCACTCAATGACGAATAAAATAAAAAATGCTATTGAAAATGATTTATTTGTAGTGCATTATCAGCCGATATATTCTTTAGATGATAATCAGTTCACACATGCTGAAGCGCTTGTTAGAATGAGGGATAGTAGTGGTGAAATTTTATATCCAAATAGTTTTATTAGCCTTTCTGAAAAAACTGGATTAATCGTAAAAATCACTTATAAAGTTTTAGAAATTGTATGTAGAGATTTGCGATACTTAATCGATAATTCTAAACTTCCTTCAAATTTTGAATCTGTTTCAATTAATTTTCCATATTATCAATTTGATAACCTTACAATGGTGGATAATGTTTTAGAAATTTTAAACAAATATAACATTCCTCCATCTATGCTTAATATCGAAATAACAGAAAGAACTCTTATTTCAGATGATATGCCAATAGAACAAATTATGCAGACCATGCAAGAAAAAGGATTTGTTTTTGAGCTTGATGATTTTGGAATAGATTATTCAAATATGAATGTATTTTTAAAATTGCCTTTAGATATAATTAAAATTGATCGTTCCCTACTTTTATCTGCTGCAAAATCAAATGAAAATGCAGAATTTTTCAAACATTTAATTTTAGGGATTAAAGCAACAAATAAAAAAATTATAATCGAGGGCGTTGAAGATGAAAATTTAAGAGATTTTTGTATTTCAGCTGGCTGTAATCTTCTTCAAGGATATTTATATTCAAAACCTATTTCTTTAGATGATTTAATTATTTTTTTAAATAATTAAAACAAAAAACTGTAGCTATAGCTACAGTTTTTTTATTTATAAATATTTTGCTGCAAATTCTGAAACTTGCAGGGGTTTTGAAAAATAGTATCCTTGTGCTGCATAGCAATCAATGGTTTGAAGAAAGTCTAATTGATCTTTCTTTTCAACACCTTCTGCCACGGTGTCCATATTTAAATCGTGTGCAAGTTTTATTATACCACTCACAACAACGTCTCCTCTAACATCACCTTTACTATTAATTAAAAAGCTTCTATCAAGTTTTAAAGTGTCTGCTTTATAATTTTTTAGCATTCCAAGTGAAGAGTGTCCTGCTCCAAAATCATCTATAGAAACAACAAATCCTTCTTTATGAAACTTATCAAATAATTCTTTTAAGTCTTCTTCATTTTCAGCAACTAATGTTTCTGTAAGTTCAATTTCAATATATTTTTTTGGAACATCATATTTATCTATTATACAATTTAATTCATTTATTAAATTACTATTCAATAAATTTAATCGTGAAAAATTAACCGCTATAGGAACACATTTTTCCCCTTTAGTAAGCCATGATTTAATCAGCATACAAGCTCTTTCAAACATATACATATCAAGCTTTACTATAAATCCATTTTTTTCAAATAACGGGATAAATTCGTTTGGATATATCATCATTCCATCATCTTCAATCCATCGAACTAAAGCCTCTGCACCCACTACTTTAAAATCTGATATCCTCACTTTAGGCTGTAAATAAATTTTAAATTCTTCATTTAATAATGCTCTTTGCATTTTATTGGTTATCTCTGTAAATTTAATAACACTTTCTTTAAAGCTATCATCATAATCAATTATTTTGCTTCCAGAAGAAATTTTTGTTAAACCATGAGCCATTGTAACTTTATTAACTATATCATTAATGTCCTTCTTTTCATCCTTTGGAACGATATATCTTCCATATCTAAATTCAAATTTATGTATCTCTAAATCTGGCACTAATTCTTTAAAAATTTGCTCATATTTAATAGTTGCAGATTCTAAATCTAATAGTAGTTTATCATCTGCAAAAATCAAAAATTCATCAGATCCAACTCTTGATTTCAAAAAATATTCATTATCAACAAATTTTTTAACCTCAGCTATTTTTTCAAGAACTTTATTTCCCACAGAAAAATCAAAAATTTCATTAATAGCCTTAAAATTCACTATATCAAATTTTACTATTATAAATACTTTATCAGGATTATTATCCATTATTTCCTGTGCTTCTAATTTAAATTTATTTAAATTAGGAAGACCTGTTATCTCATCATAGTATGCCATTTTTTCAACTAAACTTAGATGTTTTTTTCTTAATTTCATTATGTATATTAAAAAAAAGACAGTTGAAATTGATATCGTTGCCACAATGGTTAAAATTATATTTACCTCTTCTATTGTAAACATTTTAAGCTCCCTTATTTTATGATGTTAAGTGTATATATTTATACATACTATTTTATATAAAAAATATTTTTAATCTATTACTGTATTATGAATATTTTATGAACACACTGACTTTATCAATAATATACAAACAAGCTCCCTATTTAAAGGAGCTTGTTTGTATATTTATTCAGGAATCCACTCATTATCTTTTTCAATACTTGCAATCATATCTATTCTTTTTTGATGTCTTCCACCTTCAAATTCTGCATTGAGCCACATATCTACTATTTGCTTTGCTGTTTCAATGCCTATTACTCTTGCACCAAATGCAACAATGTTAGTATTGTTATGCTGTCTTGATAGCATAGCTGTATATGCATCGCTACACACACAAGCTCTAATACCTTTAACTTTATTTGCTGCTAATGAAATACCAACACCTGTTCCGCATATTAAAACACCTAAATCTGCTTTATTTTCTTTAACCATTTTAGCTACTTTATATCCACTTATAGGATAATCAAATCTTGATTTTTCATTAGTGCCAACGTCAATAACGGTATGTCCTTTTTCTTCTAAAAAAAGCTTTATCTCTTCTTTCATATCTACTGCTACGTGATCATTTCCAATAGCTAATACCATATCTTATTCTCCTTATATGTAAGATGCATCTTCATATCGAAGCCACCCGTATAATCCAGCTCCTATAGAGCCATTTTCCTGACTTTCCTTTGCCCAGCATAAATTCATATTTTTTTCAGGATACGGTTTTCTACAATACTCTGAAATTGTATCTTCTAATAAATTTTTAGGAAAATCCTTCATCTGTAAGATTCCGCCGCCTAAAACCATTGCATCTGGATCAAAAATATTTAATTGACCAGCTACTACTCCTGCTATTCCTTTAACAAAATCTATAAGATGTTTTTCATTTTTATGTAGTGTAAATAAATCTTCTATCTTAGTTTCTTTAAAATAGGTTTGCCTAATTCTTTCAAGGGCAATTCCAGAAACTAATGTTTCAATACAGCCTATATTACCGCAGTTGCATTTTAATTCATTACCATAAACCGGTAGATGCCCAAGCTCTGCTGCTACTCCATTTTTCCCAACTATCATTCTACCATCTTTAAAAATGGAATAACCTATGCCTGTTCCAAAATAAATTCCGCATACACATTCCTTTTTATCTAAATTTAAATCCCATAAATCAAACAGTAATAACATATTAACATCTCTATTAATATACACTTTGACATCTAGAGCTTTAGATAATTCTTTAACTACTTCTAATTCATCTTTTATCGCTGGAATATTTGGAGTTTGCACTACAATAGTTCTGTCTCTATTTATCGTGGAAGGAAACCCTATGGATATTGCAATTATTTTATTATCCCCTAAATGCCTTTTAGAGTACTCTTTAATAACACTCGCTAATTCTTCTATTATATTATCTTTGTTTTTTAATACTCCTAAAGTATTTATCTTTTCAAATCCAGTTTGATTTCCATTTTTATCAACTAAGCCAAGCCTTAAATTTGTACCACCTATATCTATACCCAAAACAAAATTTTGCATTTTTGTCCTCCTTTTTTATAGCAGTACTCCTGTTTGATTTGTAAAATTCTCTTTTAATTTATCGCATGCAGTTTTTAAATCTTCATCTAAATTAAAAAGTCCTGATGTGCCCACAACAAATATATCAGCACCTGCTTCTTTTAATACTTTAAATGTTCTTTCATTACAAGAACCATCAATTAAAATTTTATAGTGCCATGAATTTTTTTCACGTAATTCAGCTGCTTCACGAATTTTATCAAGCATTTCTGTTATAAAAGATTGTCCTGCATATCCAACGTCAACAGTCATTATTGTTAAAACATCTACTCTGCCTAAAAAATGAGTACAAGCTGATAGCGGTGTAGCAGGATTTAATGTTACCCCAACTTCGCACCCTAATTCCTTTATATAATTTAAAACTCTAAAGCAATCTGTGTTTATTGTCTCAGCATGGGGACTTATCATTTTCGCTCCTGCATCTTTACAAGGTTTTATCCAATCCATTGGATTTGTTGTCATTAAATGAACGTCCATTGGTTTTTTTGCATAACTACCCACTGCCTTCATAAAATCAGGACTTAAAGTGATATTTTTGCAAAAATGTCCATCCATAATATCTATATGATATCCATCTATATTCTCATCAAGAATATCTATTTGATTTTTCATATCAAGAAAGTCCATGCACATTAAGCTTGCTAAAAATTTTGGTTTTTCCATGTTATCTCTCCCTCTTTATATAAGTTTTATATTTTATAAAATATAAAACTATAATTAATATTTATATAATACTTTTATTTAATTAACTTTTTTTGCTATTCGCACCAAAGAATCTATCTAAAGTTACAGCTAAAATTAAAAGGCATCCCATAGCAAGTTGCTGATAGTAGCTTGAAACTCCAACCATATTAAGCCCATTATTAATTACACCAATAATTAATCCACCAATTACAACCTTATGTATTTTACCAACTCCGCCAAAGAATGATGCACCACCAATTATAACAGCTTCAATAGCGAATGTTTCATATCCTGTACCTGCATTTGGCTCCGCTGCTGCAAGACGAGAAATATTTACCATCCCTGCAAGACCTGCACATATTCCTGATATCATAAAAGCTAAAACTGTGTGATGCTTAACTTTAATTCCTGCATACCAAGCTGATTGAGAGTTTCCGCCAAGCGCATATAAATTTCTGCCGGCTTGCATTTTAGTTGTAAAGATAATTAAGATTATAGCCACTACTGCAACAACAATTAAAGATACTGGAATAACATCGAATAATCTACCACCTATTGTTTTAGTAAATTCAACTGGAAGGCCTGAAACTGCACGTGCATCTGTTATTATATAAACAACACTTCTTAAAATAGCTTGTGTTCCTAAAGTAATAATAAATGGTGGCAAATCAGTTATTGCAATAAGTGCGCCGTTTAAAAAGCCTATTGCTCCGCCTAAAATTATTGCTCCTATTAAAACAGCAAGCACAGGGTGCATTCCAAAAGTAGACATTAATTGAGCTGTAACCGCACCTGTTAGTGCCATGGTTGAGCTTACACTTAAATCAATACCTCCTAATAAAATTGCAAAAAATTCTCCCATACCAAGTAATATGAAAATACTACTTTGTTCAGCTGCTCTTGTTAGATTTGAAAAAGTTAAGAATGTGTCTGTTCTTAAAATCCCAAAAACTAAAATCATTAGCGCTAATATAGATATTGTACTATATTTATCCCAAAAGTTTTGAAAACTAAAGGATTTATTATTTTTTGGTTTCATGAATTTTCCTCACTTAATTTTATAAAAATATTTATACTGCATCGTGTGTTGCAGCTTTTGCTAATTTTTCTTCTGTAGCTTCTTCGATATCAAAAATTTTAGAAATTTCACCTTGAGACATTACAGCTATACGATCGCACAATCCTAATAGCTCTGGCATCTCACTTGATACAACTATAACTCCAATACCCTCATCTGCAAGGCTTCTCATAAGTTTATAAATTTCGCTTTTTGTTCCCACGTCAATACCTTTAGTAGGCTCATCAAATATCAAAACTTTAACTCCAGCTGATATCCACTTACCAAGTATAACTTTTTGCTGATTTCCACCTGATAACTGAGCTGTTAATTGTTCCATCGAAGCGCATTTAATTTGAAGTTTTTCTTTTTGCTTTTCAGCGAGAATTTTATCTTCTTTATTATTTAAAGCACCCACCATTCCGCCAAATTTTGAATTTTTAAGTTGCTTTGCTATTGCTACATTTTCTTTATTTGAAAAATTTTTGAAAAATCCAGTTTCACGTCTATTTTCTGTAACCATACCAATTCCACTCTTTAGTGCTTGATATGGATTTTTTATATCTAAACTTTCTCCGTTTAAAATGATTTCACCTGAGGATTTTGCGGCAGCCCCGTAAACTGCACACATAACTTCACTTCTGCCTGAGCCCACAAGCCCTGAAAACCCTAGTATCTCACCTTTTCTTAGTGAAAAGTTTATATTTCTAACGTAATTATCTTTTCGAGTTAAATTTTTAACAGTAAGAATTTCTTCGCCAAACTCTTTTGTTTTACTATGATATGTTCCACTTATTTCACGGCCAACCATCAGTCTTATCATATCATCTGGAGTAAGACTTGAAATTGGATAAGTACCAACATAAGTGCCATCTTTTAAAATAGTTATCCTATCGCCTATCTCAAATATTTCTGATAACTTATGAGAGATAAAAACAACTCCTGTTCCCTCATTTTTTAAAGCTCTTATTATTGTAAATAGTTTTTGAACTTCCTCTTCTGTAAGCGAGGATGTAGGCTCATCCATAACAATTACCTTTGCATTAAATGCAATAGATTTTGCTATTTCCACCATCTGTTTTTCACTAATGCTTAAATCGCCAACTTTTGTATTTGGATTATAATTTGAAAGATTTACTTTTTCTAGTAATTCATTAGTTTTTAAATTCATTTCTTCATAATCTATAAATTTAATAGGACCTAATTCTTTTGTTGGCTGACGTCCCATAAATATATTTTCTTTTATATCAAGCCAGTTAACAACACTTAATTCTTGATATATAATACTAATTCCACCCTCAGTTGAAATTTTAGGAGTTAATTTTTGATATTCTGTACCATTTAAAATAATACTTCCTTCCTCTGGCTGATATGCACCACTTAAAACTTTCATTAAAGTGGATTTACCTGCTCCATTTTCACCTAATAAAACATGTACCTCACCAGGCTTTACATCAAAATTAATTTTATCTAATGCTATAACACCTGGAAATCTTTTTGTTATGCCCCTCATTTGAACTATTGGCTCCATTTGGCACCTCGTTTCTTTCTATTTTTGCTATTTTTTTAGCTATAGCTAATATTATCTAAAAAAAGCCCTCATTTATAAACTGAGGGCTTTTTTATAAATTTCTTAATTATAATTAGCCTACATATTCAGCAGCATTTTCAGAAGTGATTAATATAGCTTCTATGCTATGAACAGGAATATCAACTTCTGGAACAATTTCTCCACCTGCTGTTGCAACTTCAACCATTAGTTGTAAGCTTTTTGCGCCTACAGCTGCTGGATCTTGAGCCACAGTAGCTGCTAATTTACCATCTGCAACAGATTGAATAGCATCAGGGTTTCCATCTGTTCCACAAACTTTAATATCAAGTCCAGATGCTTCAACAGCTTCTTGAGCACCCATTGCCATTGTATCGTTTGCACAGTAGATAGCTTTTAAATCTGGATTTGCAGTGATGATATTTGTTGCAACATCATAAGCCTTTGTTCTATCCCAGTCAGCTGGTTGGCTTGCAACTATAGTAAGACCAGCCGCTTCAAAAGCTTCTTTTGCACCATCACGACGATTTTCGCCTGATATTGCACCAGCTTTACCTTCGATAATAGCAACTTCACCTTCGCCACCAATCATTTCGATTAGGTATTCAGCACCCAGCATACCAACAGCATGGTTATCAGTAGCAACATATCCGTATGCTGCACCACCAAGCTCTACAAGTGCTTCCATATTGATTTTTTCATCAATATCAACTATGTATATACCTTCTTTTGTAGCTTGAGCGATAGCATTATTTAAATTAACATCAGAAATAGGTGCAACGCCGATAGCTTTATAGCCTTTTGAAATAGCATTTTCTAATAGAGTAACTTGACCTTCAACATCATCTTCTGTATTTCCAGCGTAAATATCAACTTTTACACCTAGAAGTTCAGCTTCAGCTACTATACCATCATTTAAACTTTGCCAGAAAGGACTAGAAAGAGTTTTTAAGATAACAGCATATTCTGCATCTTGAGTAGTTTCATCTTCTGTAGTTTCAGCAGTTTCACTACTTGTTGAGCACGCTACTAATGATAAGCTCATTACCATTGCAAGTGCTAGCGCCATAAGTTTTTTCATTTTTACCATTTTGGGGTTCCTCCTAAAGTTTTTTGTTTTGTTTAAAAACGTCTATTTGAGCAAACGTTTTCGCAGTAACTTTACTATATCCCACTTTTTCATATTAGTCAATATAGTTTTATCAACTTTGTATGGTTAAACGATTTCGCAACTGGTAATTTATGTAAAATGTATATAAAATATCTTCAAAAAAATAACAAGTTGCATATATTAAATACACAACTTGTTTTTTTAATCTCTTCTTGTTGACTTTCTTATTGTAAGGCTCACTGGAAGCTCATACTCTAATTTAGTTAAAGCTTCACCTTTTTGCATTTTTATCATCATTTCAACACCGATTCTCGCCATTTCTGGAACATCTTGATAAACACTTGTTATCCCTGTGCTAGAAGTTTCTGCGAGTAGAGTGTCGTCATACCCTGTTATTAATACATCTTTTGGCACTAATATACCTCTTTTTTGTAGTGCCACAACTGAGCCTGCTGCAATAGCATCTGTTGTACACATTATCGCATCAAAATCATATTTTTCATCTACGAGTTTATTAACTGCCCTAAAAGCCGCTGCAAAAGAACTTTGTTCTAGCCCTATAGTTAATGAATCAGTAGTTTTTATCTTTTGCTCTTTTAGTGCTTTAAAAAAACCTTCTCTTCTTCTTTTTTGATTTAAATCTCCTCCATCAAAAAATAAACAAATTGGTTTTTTTGCTCCTTGATTTAAAATCTCTTTAGTTGCAATATATCCGCCTTCTAAATTATCTGATTCTATTAAAACACTCTTTGAGTGACTAGAATTTGGAGGTCTATCTAGGTATACAACTGGCACCCCATCTAATTCTGGATACCCTCTTTGGCCTGAAATTAAAATAATACCGCTTACATTTTGAGCAGTGAGCGACTGGATATGCTTTCTTTCTAATTCATTTGATTCATTGGTATTACAAATTAAACAGGAGTATCCATAATCAAAAAAAAGCATTTCCATTTTTAGCACTAAGTTTGCAAAATGCAAATTCATTATATCTGGCACAACTATACCTATAATAGAAGATTTATTAGTTCTAAGGCTTTGAGCACTTTTATTTGGAACGAATTGATACTCATCTATTATTTCTAAAATTCTTTTTTCTGTTTCTTTTGAAAATCTGCCTCTTTTATTTATAACTCTTGAAACTGTTGCCGGAGAAACTTTTGCTAATTGAGCTATTTCTTTTATATTTATAGGCTTCTTTATCATATGTATTCCACCTCATTTTTTTAGTAATTTAGTGTTATTTTAAAACTACTCTAATATTATATCAAATAGTTGCATTTGTCAATTTTTAACAGTAAATATATAAATTTTTCTATTTTAAACTTATTTTACTAATAACAAAACTTGAAATCATAACTGAAAGTAGTGAATATATTGCATTCTCGAATGGGATATAGCTTAATGATAAAGTGAGTATTGTTATATCGCTCATAACATAAAATTTTGCCACGTTTCTTTTTGTTTTATAGCTATATATTAAAGCTAGTGTGTCATCAGCGCCAGCTGCGCCCCCCTCTTTTACACATAACCCCACTCCAACTCCTACAAATATCCCCCCTATAATAGCAGCTACTAAAGGCATACTTGATAAATCAAAGAAAACAGGAGGCCATAACTGCCAAAATCTATAAGAAAGAGAAAAGGATGCTGTAGCTAAAAGTGATGATTTTAAAAAATCTCCTCCTAGTATTTTAAAGCCAATTAAAAAACAGGTTACATCTATTATAAAAGATGATATAGCTGGAGATATAGAAAACCAATATTCTATTAATAAAATAAGCCCTAAAACCCCACCCTCAGTTACTTTACTCACACTATGAATATTATATATTCCAAAAGAAAGTATTAGAGAGCCTGATATTATAGTTATAATTTTTTTTATATTCATTATAAAATTCCTTATTATTTAAAATCCACATTTCAAAATAAAAAGAGTATCCAGAGACACTCTAACTTTTGAGTAAATTATTTTTTATTTATACACCATATTGTAGCATATAAACTACTTTATGTAAATCTTTTAAAAGTTATAACCTTCATTTTAAAATTAAACTAAAATATAATTTATATAATTATATTTCAATAAATTAGAATAAAAAAGAAACAAGAAGCAGTAAAGAGTACAGCACTTGTTTCTTTTATTATTTTAAAAATTATTATTCCTGCACTCTAGATGTCATTCTAGATTGTTTGCTTGCAGCTTTATTATCATACATTTTTTGATCAACCACTTTAAAGAATTCATTAAATTCGGCTATAGTATTACCAGTAAAACAATCAACACCAATTGCAAGTGAATATTTGTAAACAGCATTTTTATTTGCTTTATTGATTTGAGCGAATACTTCAATAATCATCTCATCTACTTCTTCTTTACTACATCCTATTAATAGCGACACAAACTCATCTCCACCTATACGGAAAGTTTTACCGAATTTTGCAAAGTTACCATTTAGTGCGTAGTATGAATTTCTAAGAGCATTATCACCTTCTATATGTCCTAGGTTATCATTTATTAATTTTAAATTATTCATATCAGAAATAATACACCAAACTTCTTTTTTACTGCTATCATCATTAAATATCTCATTTAATTCTTCATGATATGCTTTTGCATTATATCCACCTGTAAGTGTATCATTAAATGAATATTGAAGTAGCATACTCTTCATTTTATTAGCTACCGCTGCAATTCTGCCTATTTCATCTTCTGTGTGCAAATCACTTGGTATATCAATTCTCATATTCCCAGTTTCGGCTATTTGAGACATTGATCTTTCAAGCCTTATAAGGCTTGAGCTCATATTTCTAGTAAAAAATCTTGTGAAAAAAATTACTCCGATTATAATAGCAACACTTATAATTGCCCCTGAAATAAGTATTGTCATAACAAGTCCGTCATTTATATGTAAAGCTTCATTCATAATAGCTTCTTCTGCTATAGAATATTCATCAATACTACTAAAAAATTCATTCGCTATTGGCGTTACCACTTGAAGTGCATATAAAGCCTCTTCGTAGCTTCCGCCACTTATAGAAATATCAGCAGATAATATCATACTTTCTTTATACACATTCTTTTGCTCTATAATATTTGTAAATTCTTCAAGCTGATTGCCTGTTAAATATGTAGAATAGTTTTCCATTTTCAAATCTAGTTCATCAAAAGCGGTGATATAATCTTCATAGTAATCAAGCTTTACCGCTTCATCCTCAGCAAACAAAATATCCCTACCTAAAACACGACAGACATACATATTTCTAATTATTTCATTAAGTTCCTCTTTGTGCTTTACATTAGTATCAATAATATTTTGCGAGGAATTATTCACCATCGCAATTGCAAAAAAAGAAAATAAACTTATAATTAACACATTAATTATAACAAATATTTGTAATGGTATAAATTTTTTTCTTATAGTGGCATTATTAATCCAATAAGTAAACTTTTTCATAATCACTCTCATTCTTTACAGCCTTAATATTCTAATTAAAGCAAATTGTAAATATTTATATAAATAATATCAAAATTTACAAAAAATGTCAAACACAGTATATTAAATTTAAATCATTAAAAACAAATTTTCCATAATCCCTCCTTTGGCGAAATAATTATATAAATTCGCTGTTTTATTATAGAATTCTATTATTTTTTCTTGAGGATGCAAAGTGATATTTTGACTTTAATTATTAATTAAATAACTTCTTTTTGGCATGAAAAGCTTTTTCCATTAAATATTCTATATCTAATAATTAAATATATTTCAAACTTTCTCCTCTTTAGTTGTAAAAAAACATAAAATATGTTATATTAAAGAAGATAGAAGTTATGTTTATAATAAGTTGTTTTCAGTTTATTATAAACAATTTAGATATTGGATGGAGAAAATATGAGTAAAAAGTTATTCAACTTATTTATTGGTTGTATTATAATTATAATTACTTTGTGTGTTGCTTCTAATTTTTTTAATAGTGAAGAAAATATGCTATTAAATTATGATGAAACGTCTATAACAAAGCTTAATACTTGGGTATTAGAAAGCAGTGGAGTAAACTCTACAATTGAGATGTCTGATTTTAAACCTAGTGATACGAACTTTGATTTTTATAGCCTAAAAAGCACAATCTCTACAAGTGAATATAAAAACCCAGTTATAGTTCTTGAAAGTATGCATCAATCCTTCACTTTAAGTGTAAATTCTGAGATAATTTACGAATTCGGACAAGATAAAAGCACTATTTTTTCTTCACCAAACGGAGGGATTTGGCATTTTATAGAACTTCCATATATTCAAGCTGAAAACGATATAATAATAGAAGTTATACCAAGTGATGATAAAACCTCTATTGGTATAATCGATATATACTTAGCAGAAGAAAGCGAAGCCTTACTATTCTTCATTTATAATAGTGGTATGAAGCTTCTTATATCCTCAATAATACTTATTATTGGTATTACACTTTTATTAACACAAGCTCTTATTTCAAAAGGTCTTAAAAATAATAATATAATATTATATCTTGGTTTATTATCAACTAATATCGCTATTTGGCTAATTAGCGAATCTAATTTACTGCAATTTATCATTGGAGATACATTTATATTAGGCCATCTTCCTTATTGGTCTATCCAGCTATTATTTATACCTTTTATTTTCTATGTTGATAGTATGTACACACCATCTCATAAATCACTCTCAAAGTATTTCTGTGTTGCATTTATTCTTAATTTCCTTGTATCCACTATACTTCATATGATGAAAATATCTTACTACTATAACACATTATGGGTAGTACATTTAATGATGGTTGTCACACTATTTTATTTTATAGTGTCTATCATATATGAAAGCTTTGCAAAAAAGAATATAGATGCAAGAGTAATACTACTGCAAATACTATTATTAGTTCTTACAGCGCTCGCAGAAATGGCAGTTTTCTATTTTGGTAATAATATGAATTCAATTGGTGCAAGCTTGCAAACTGGAATGCTAATATATCTAATGTCTTGCGTAATATCATCCGCATTAAAGCTAAGAAGTATTTGGGCTGAAAGTATGCACACAGAATATTTAAGTAAAATCGCATATACAGATATACTAACATCACTTCTTAACAGACATGCTTTTGAAAGAGATTTAGAAATATTTAAAGATAGCGAAGATCCAAGCAAAATAATAGTTACCTTTGATTTAAATAATCTAAAATATTTCAATGATAATATGGGACATCAAACAGGAGATAATTATTTAATTTGTTTTGCCGAATTAGCAAAAAAACATTTAGGTGAATATGGAAATTGTTATCGTGTAGGTGGAGATGAATTTTCAGCGATACTGTATAATGTTCACTTTGATACCCTAGAGGAAAAACTACTACTTATCCAAGAAAAACTTAAAACTTTTGATAACAATAATATATCTGGTGTTGCTGTTGGATATGCACAATATGAAAAAGATGATTATCCTAATATAATGGATTATCTTCATCATCTTGATGAGTCTATGTTTAAAAATAAGATGATTACAAAGCGAGATTTATAATTAAATATAACTAGCTAAAAGTGATTATATTATAAAACTCGGCCCATATGAGGCACTAAATGCGGTGAAGTTATTTTTATAGATACCCCGTTTGAGCTTTCAGTGAGCGATATTAGCATTACTAGTAAAGATTTGTAAAAATAAATATCCAGTTACTAAATAAGTAACTGGATATTTTATTAATTTATCTTCTAGTTTAAGCACAAGAAATCAGATTTTTTAACTATTAATTAAATTGTTTAATCTTTCTAAATCTTCATCATTAGGTTTCCCAAAATAACAAACTTCACCTACCATATTTTTAATTACTTCTGCTAACTTTTCTGTATTTTTACTTACTGTACTATATACTATTGCTGTTTTCATCTAAATCTTCCTTTTTGAATTGCCAATAATTTATCAATAGTATTTTATCAAAATGAAAAACAAGAGACAACATTTCAGTTGTCTCTTGTTTTGTGTTTTATGTCGAATAAAGATACTTTTTAAATTTATAATCGCTAAATATAAATTTCAATTAATTCAATCTCTTTTGTGCGATTAAATATCTTTTCGCTTATGCTTTCATTTATAGTGTATGAATTAAATTCATCAGTGCTGTTTATTACGATTCCTTTTTTTGCTGATTTCTTATAAACACATTTAACACCATAGCAAGTAAAGCAAAGTTCATTGTTTTCTAAAAATTCATTTGGCCTTAGGAATTTTTCTTCAAAAGAAATTTTACCATCTAAAACTCGAACACCCATTTCACCTCTTCGCATTATAACACTTTCTTTAACTTGCCCTGTCATACCAGGTTGCTCACTTTTGTTATTAAACGATGTATGTGAATATGGTTCTATTGGAATAGCTGAGCACTCTTCTGGAGTTTTTCTATAAATAAAGCCTTCTAATAGTTTATTATAAGCTTTATAAATTTCAGTTATGTCTTCGCCTTTTAAAATTGCATTTTGTGCCGTTTCTAAAATGCCAAGTGCAAATTTTGCATTTTGATGCCAGTAAACACAGCCAATACCTTCAAATTTATACATAACATCGCTTCTACCATTAAATTTTTTATGTGCAAAAACTGCTTCATATTCATTCACTAATTTATCTGTTATTTCTTTAGATAAATTTTGTTCTTTGCACTTTTTCATTAAGGTTTCTTCGTTTATTATCTTGCAATCAAAGCGAATTTTAGAATTCTTATCTTTTATTGTAATTCCTTTTATTTCGCTTAAATCATTGCTTGCAATATTTTTATTTATAAATCTAGTTGTTTTTTTAATTGGGTATAAAGTGTGATATTTATCTTTTTTAGAATATAAATCATTTTCTATTGAATTAATTAAATCAACAACTTCTTTTGAGGATAATAACTCAGATGAAATTATTGCAGATTGTCCTTCTAGCATAGGTTTCATTTTGCTTACTGAAAAATCTTGATTTAATAGATTATAGCTTGAATAAACATCGCCTTTATTTTCATTTATCGTATAATCAACAAGCTTTATCGCTTCATTTAATAATTTTTCAATTTCAAATTTACTAACTATTTCTTTACCACTAAATCCATTATTATAAACTTTACTTTGATATGCGCTAAAAGCATATCCCATTTCATCAAGCACTGCTTTCTCATTTCCTTTAAAGTTTTTATTGCTCGATAATATTTTAGTGATTTCTTTTAGCCAATTTACAACTTCAATAGATAAATTGTATTCACTATCTTTAAATAATTTTTTAATATATTCAAGATATGCTTTTAAATGATAAACCGTAACCATTGATAAGCCAATGCCAACGATAGCATTATTGGCATCATTCCATTCAGGGCGCTGTGTGTTCATCCATATACCGCCCCCAGGAAGAAGATTACTAATTTTACTTAAAGCAGGAACTAATAATTTTTCAGCAAGAGATACTGTGTATACTTTGTTATCTTTAATTACTAATTTTGCATCTGTTCCGTATTTAGATATTAAGTCTTCAATCTCTTTATCTCTTTTAAAATCAAAAACTAGAGTATTTTTACTATCTTTTAAAATTTCACTATAATCTTTAACTATGTAAGGAACATTTGCATAGCTAAAAATTTCTTCTTGCATAAATTTTTCAAGATTTTTAGGATAATGATTTGATAAGCCTTTTAATAATCTTAATAGATAAATTATTTGGTGGTCTCCCCAATAGCCAAGCCCACTAAACGGATTATCTTCTTCTGGCTTTTCCCAATCAATACCATCATTATTTATTCTATATGGATTATATCCATTAACAGTTGAGGCATTAACAAATTTTGCAACCATATTTTCATAATATGCAGGGAATGATAATCCAAGTGCTTCCCAGTTTTGAAATATATCTCTCCAGTTACCCTCGTAGCTCACTGTTTTATTGCCATTTTCATCTTTAATTGCAATATTAAATTTATTCCAAGGGCGAGATGGATCTCCATGCCTTCTTGAAAATGATAACGGCATAAATTCTAATGCTAATCTATACATTACATCATTTTCACTTGCAATTTCTTTTAACTGATTAATTGTTTTGCACTCTTTTATTTTTAAAAGCAAATCAGTTTGATTAAGTGCAGATTTATTTCTTTTTTCTACAAACTTAATAAATAAATCATAATTAAATTCATATCCACTTTCAAAAGTACCACCACGCATAACATTATATAATGTATTTAAATAATGAGTAGCACATGCTATTTTATCGCCTGTATTTTGAATCCCATCTGCACTTTTAACTATTTTAACTAAATCTTCTGTTCCTTTTTTAATATCTAAATAAATATCACTAAAATCTTGAGATTTTACATAGTCTAATATTTCTTCGATTTTTGAATGATCGTATCCATTATCTAAAATAAATGAATATTCTTTTTCTTTTTCTAATTCAAAACTTGAAACTATAAAGTATCCACATTTTTTTCCGTAAGACTCAGCTGATAAATTTTCTAAATTTTCATTATTAATAAATTTTGAAACAACATCTGTATTAAGATAAACTTTTTTATTTTCTAAAGTGTTGTAAGCAATATTTGCTTTTAGCATTTCAACAGCTGATGGAGTGTCGTTAATTGTAGTAGTTAAAGAATAGATAGCTAAATTATCCCCTTCAAGCTCTGCAGCTTTATAAGAATCAACTAAAGTTGAAGAACTTGCCTGTAAATCAGCATTCACTCCATAAGGCATTATATTCATAAGCCCATCTAGCACTTGGATTTTTATTCTATCATTTGATAAATTAGAAAACAGCGAAGTTTTAACAAATCCATATTTTTCACTTGGTTGATACTTACAAGAATACTTAATTTTCAAATCATGATTAACTTCTTCTAAAATAACGGCATTTGCAAGGCAAGATTTGTAAATATTTCTTGAAATATTATATTTTAAACCTCCTGTTTTATCAAACGGGTGCCATATTTTATCGTTTATTTTAACGATAGTTTTAGAGCCTGTTTCATAATCCAAATGCAATTTATCATCTGTCTCGTATGGGAAAATATTGCCTTGTGCATTTTTTCTTCCCGCTGTTAGTCCTCCATTTGAAGAAAGAAAAATCCAGATATCTGTAGAAGATGCAACTTGAATAAAAAACGGAGATAGTTTTTCGCTATTACTAATTTTATAGTATTCTATGCCATCAATTATTGTAAAACTGCCTTTAACTTGCATATTGTATCCCTTTCATTTTATCATTTTTATAAGCTGTAATTTTAAATTACAGCTTATTTTTTATATTTTTTTAATAGTTATTGAATCGATTTCAAGACCGCTTTCACCAAAAAATAATTCAACATAAGCATTTATAGCAGTGAATAAATGAAGTGTACACTCATAAACACCCCTGTCTTGTCCCTTTAAAGTTATTGTTTTTTCGAGCGCCCCATTAACTTTAATGCTCATTGGAAGTTGTGCTAAAGGAACTGCATTTCCAAACATACTGAATTCTATTTTATATTTTGATTTTTCTTTTAAATTTAAAACAAAATTATTGCTACTACCTTTTGATGTATCTAATAAAGTATGATTGATAACTGCTTCATTATCTAAATTGTATTGCCCTAAATCAACTATATTAACTAATTTATTCTCAGGAACATTTAAAATTTCAACTTTTACTTCTTCTTTTGAGCAGTTAAATTTTAATAGTGTACTAATTATATTCTGAGCATTTCTAACTAATGGATATCTAGTTAGATTTCCATTTTCATATTCCATTTCGCTATCATCATTTGCGCTATTTTCCTTAGCATTTGCATTAACCATGTAAACATCATTTTGAGAAATTATCATATCGGCTGTATGTTTTTCGCTACTTTTGCCGCCTTCTTTATTCATAGTAGCCCACCAGTCAGTCATAACTACTCCTTTAAAGCCCCAATCTTTTCTTAAAATTGTTGTGTTTAAATCGTAGTTTGATGCCGCTTGAATACCATTAATCGGATTATAAGCTGTCATAATTGAATATGCATTTCCTTCTTTTACAGCCATTTCAAAGCCTTTTAAATAAATTTCTCTTATCGCTCTTGCACTAATAACAGAACTTACATTTTTTCTTGCTTTTTCCTGATTATTTGCAATAAAATGTTTTATTGTTCCCGTTATATTGTATTTATTCATTGTTTGAATTTGAGCTACCGCCATTTTTCCAGTTAAAAATGGATCTTCTGAATAATACTCAAAATTTCTACCACAAAGTGGATTTCTATGAATATTCATACCAGGTCCAAGTAGTGTATCTATTTTATGGTGTAGCATTTCAATAGATAGAAAATCAAATATTTCTTTAACTAAATCTAAATTAAAGCTTGATGCAATGGCAGTTGCATTTGGAATACTGATTGCCATAGTTCCACTATCCATACGAATACCAGAAGGGCCATCAGAACAACAAGCAATAGGGATTTTTCTATCAATTAATAAACTATCTGTAACTCCACCAAAGCAGCCAGCAGTACCTGATGTAACCTTTGGTGAGCACATTCCCTCGCCCCTTGATAGATGAATTAAATCAAGTGAAGATAAATCATTAGCCAGTTCTAATGCCGTTATTTTGCCAGATTTTACATCATTAAATGTGTAACCATTACTCGTTTTTTCGCCGTAGCTATCCATTTCATCTTTTATTCTTTCTTTTATATTATAAGGGCGAGTTTTTACTTTATCATAAACAAGCTTATATTCATCATTTTCTAAAACAGCACTCATTTTACTAAACTCTATTATAGGCATTAATGCAGGGGTGCATTTTTCAACTATAACTTCATTATCTAAATTAATTTCTGCTACTTTTTCTAAATCTCTACTATTAAACCCAGCTGAAAAAATATAGTTTCCTTTTTCTAAAATAAATGCTGACACTTCATCATCAAAAGATGAGTAATCTTTTTTATTAATTGTTATAGATAAAGTTTCACTTTCATTTTCTTTTAAAATCTTTGTTTTACTAAATCCAGCTAAAACTATTTTTGGTTTTGCAAGTTTTACTATTGGAGCCGTTACATATATTTGAACTGCCTTTTTGCCACTCACTTTTCCAGTATTTTTAACAGTAACTTTTATTTCAACACTATCTGTATTTTCTTTTAAATCTGTTTTTTCAATTATAAAATCTGTATAAGATAGGCCATATCCAAACGGATATAAAACTTTTTCTTTTGCAAAAGTTTCAAAATAACGATAGCCAACAAATATATCTTCTTTATAAATATTTTCAGTTTCTGAGCCAAAAGTTTCGGTTGAAGGATAATCTTCTAATTTATAAGCAATTGTATCAGGCAAAGAACCTGATGGATTAACATCGCCACATAAAACATCCGCATAGCCATTACCACTTTCAATGCCACCATGCCATGCTATTACTATTGCCGATGGATTGCATTTATTTATGAAATCAAAATCCATCACTCCGCCAATATTTAAAACTACTACAACTTTTTGAAAATATTTGCAAACTAATTCTAAATTTTCTTTTTCAGTTTCATTTAGATAATAGCTACCACCCTCGGCTAAGCAATCCTTGTCTTCGCCAGCCGAACGACCAATTACAAAAACTGCTACATCACTTTGAGTGCTTGCTTTTTTTACTATATCATTTTCTAGTTTTAAATCTAGCTGTGAAAATGGCTCCATAGCCCATCCAGCACCTTTATCAAACGGATTTTCCTCGATAAATTCTTCATACAAAGAGTAAATTTCTTTGTTTATTTCTCTTTTTTGTTTTAAACCATCTGCTATATTCACAAGGTAAGGAATGTTAACCATTCCACCAGAGCCAGTTCCACAGTAATATGTATCTATTTGAGCTCTACCAAATATCGTAATTTTTTCTTCTTTTTTTATAGGAAGAGTTTGATTTTCATTTTTTAAAAGAACAACAGACTCCGCTGCTGCTTCTCTTATTTTTTCAGCATATTTTTTATAATCTAAAGTGTACATTTTATCCCTCCATGTACTTATTGTGGATTATGACATCTAATAAACTGCCCCTCATCTACCATAGTTTCTTTTGGCATTTCTGTATGGCAAACATCAAGTGCATATAGACATCTATGTTTAAATGGACAACCCTTACTTTCAGGTGTCCACATGCTAATTTCAGTTTCTTCGCTTGATTTTACAGGAAGAGTAACTTCGCCTTCTCTTTCAGGATCAGGTGCCGCTGCAACTAAAAGCTGAGTATATGGATGCTTTGGATTTATAATAACTTTATTTACATCTCCCTGCTCAACTATATGCCCTGCATATAAAACAATAATTCTATCTGCAAAATATCTTGCTGTTGCAATATCATGAGTTATATAAATGAATGATTTTTTATGTTCTCTTTTTAAATCATTCATTAAATTTAATACACCTAAACGAATAGAAACATCTAGCATTGAAGTAGGCTCATCCGCAAAAATAACTTCAGCTCCTGCCGCTAACACTCTTGCTATATAAGCTCTTTGTTTTTGTCCGCCTGATAATTGATGAGGGTATTTTTTACCTTGTTCTTCTGGTGGAGTTAGTCCCACCATTTCAAGAGCTGTATCTATTCTTGTTTTCATAATTTCAGGTGTACTTTTATGATATAACTGCACTGGGCGCTCTAAATGGTAGTATATACTATGTAGTGGATTTAAAGCTGAGAATGGATCCTGGAAAATCATCTGCGCTTTTTGTCTGTAGTTTTTAAGTCCATCACCTTTTAGGGCATGAACATCTTCGTCATTATAATACATGTGTCCGCTCGAAGGATTATGAAATCTCATAGCTATTCTACATAAAGTTGATTTACCACACCCTGATTCACCAACAACGGCTAGTGCTTCTCCTGCATATAAATCAAACGAAATATCGTTTAAAGCACGTAGTTTATTAGATTTTGAAAACAAACTTTTACCGCTTACATCAAAATCCATTGTTAAATTTTCAACTTTAAATATTACTTGTTTGTTTGTGTTATCCATTACTTACCTCACTATTTTCTACAAACAAAGGTTTGTGGCAATAAAAGAAATCTGTACCCACTTGTGTTCTAGTAGGTTCTATTTTTTTACATTCATCACATCTATTAAAGCATCTAGCTTCAAATCTGCATCCATCAGG
>CAYJEK010000020.1:0-33101 GCA_964369205.1 uncultured Oscillospiraceae bacterium
CAAAATTTAAATTTTGATTAATTTCATAAAAAACTTTTACCGCTCTATCTAAAGTTTCCTTTTCAACAAACTCAAGATACACTCCGCAAAAATCCTCTATAAAATACTCTGCTTGATCTTTTGATATTTCCATTAATAAATCATCGTTTGTCTCTAATATATTAAATACAAATTCTTTCGCCTGTGCTTCTATTTTGTGCTCACTATACTTTAAATATAAATTAGGTAAAATACGAATATTAATAAAGGGAATACTAAAAACTAAAATAATTCCCAGTAAAAGACTTTTATCTTTTATTAGTTTATTTATATCATCTAAAAAGTTTTTCATCATAACCCCTCGCTTATTTATATATTTTAATTTAATTATGCAATAAAAAAACAAAACTTTAAAGTTTTGTTTTTTAATATTTTATATTATTTCAACTCCAAGCGCTTTTAATATTTTTAAAGTATAAAACTGCATATCTCCATCTTCTTTTGTGGAAATTGCTGCTGTTGCATCGCTATGTACTACAATTTTTGCATTTTTAAATTTCGTCATTGCTATTATAACATTTGATAAAACACAAATATTTGTAACCACTCCGCAAAATTCAATTACATCGGGCTCATCTAAATAATGATTTTCAATAACATTTAGTAAATCAAATGTTCCAAAAGTATCTTTTTCAAGTATTACAACATTCGGTGTTATTGTGTCCTCAAATGCTTCTAATTGCCCATATAATTTATGTCCGTGTGTATTTTTTATACAGTGAACAACTGGCAGATTTTCGCCCTCTCTTGTTTTTAAATAATCCTCATTATGAGTATCCTTTGTAAAAACGATTAAATCTTTTTTACTTATAGAATTCATAACCAAAGAATAAATTTTATCTTGAATATTTTCACTTTGTAAAAACCCTAAACTACCTTCAACAAAATCATTTTGATAATCTACAACAACTAAAACTCTTTTCATAAATATCTATTCCTTTCTTTTTAAAATTAATTTAAATTTTTTGTCATTAATAATTCTATTCTATCATATTATTAAATCTAAGTCATTAATATTTAATATTTTTTTCATAATCTTCACACTAATTTAGTAAACTTAAACAATAGTTTGGCTTAATTTTTTACACTCATTGTTTATAAAACTTAGTTATTTTATTTAAAATATTAACTTTCTATGATATAATTTAAATATATCTAAAGATGACCATATCTTTAAAAAACGTAAAGGAGGTTCATAATTATGGACTACAAGCAAATGAATTTAAAAAACATTCTTGTTGCTGGCCATGCAGGCAGTGGAAAAACGGGGTTAGTTGAAGCTTTATTATATAAAACTAAAACTACCGACCGACTAGGAAGAACAGAGGATGCAAACACTGTTTCAGATTTTGAGGCTGGCGAAATGGCAAGAAAATGCTCTTTATCCGCTTCTTTAGTGCCTTATGAATATAATGGAACTAAAGTAAATTTAATCGATGCTCCTGGATTATTTGATTTTGAACTTGGTATGTATGAAGGGATTAATGCCGCTGAAACTGCATTAATCGTTGTATCTGCAAAAGATGGTATTGAAGTTGGAACACAAAAAGCTTATGATTTAAGTGAGAAAAAAGGGAAAAGCTCAATTTTCTACGTTTCAAAAATTGATGCTGATAATGCAGATTTCTATAAGGTTTTTGAAGAATTAAAAACTGAATTTGGCCCAAAAGTGTGCCCTATTTTAGTGCCTGTTAATAAAGGTGATGATACTATTTATATAAACCTTATGGAATTTAAAGCTTATTCTTATGCAAATGGAGTTGCACAAGAAGTTGTTATGCCAGCTACTGGCCACCGTTTAGATGGTCTTGTAACTAGTATAAATGAGGCTATTGCTGAAACTGATGAAAGCTTATTTGAAAAATACTTCTCAGGCGAGCAATTTACAAAAGAGGAAATAACAAACGGACTTCGTAATGGTGTTTTAAACGGCACTATAACTCCGGTTGTGTGTGGCTCAAGTACGAAACTTGAGGGCACTGATATATTACTTGATTTAATTAATGATTTACTTCCATCTCCAAAAGATTTAGAAGGAACAAAACTTAATTTAAATTCAAGTGAAGTGGTTTTACCATTTAATGAAAACAGCCAAGTGGCAGCATTAGTTTTTAAAACAGTGGCTGATCCATTCGTTGGAAAACTAAGCTTTGTTAAGGTTTTAAGTGGTAATTTAAAATCTGATTCAAATGTTATAAACACCACTACAGGCGAAAACGAAAAACTAGGTAAACTTTTATTTATAAGAGGCAAAAAGCAAACTGATGCCCCTATGATAAAAGCTGGTGATATAGGCGCTATAACAAAACTTTCTGGTTCAAAAACTGGTGATATATTATGTGATCCACAAAATAATTACACCTACCCAGAATTCACTGTTCCAAAGCCTACTATGGAAATGGCGATAAAACCTAAAAACAAAGGTGATGAAGCTAAAATTTCCGCTGCTCTACATAGAATTATGGAAGAAGATTTAACTATTGATTATCGTCAAGATAAAGAAACTGTTCAGCAGTTAATTAAAGGACTTGGAGAAGTTCACCTAGAAGTTACTCTAGCTAAAATGAAGGATAAATTCGGTGTTGATAGCGAATTGCATCCTCCAAAAGTAGCATACAGAGAAACTATAAGAAAAGTTGTAAAAGCTGAAGGAAAACATAAAAAGCAATCTGGAGGCCACGGACAATACGGCCATGTTTGGATAGAGTTTTCTCCAGCTGAGGGCGATGATTTAATTTTCGAGGAAAAAGTTTTTGGTGGCTCTGTTCCAAAAAACTATTTCCCAGCAGTTGAAAAAGGCCTTCAAAACTCAACAAAGTATGGTGTGCTTGCAGGATACCCTGTTGTAGGCCTTAAAGCCACTCTTTTAGATGGCTCATACCATGCCGTAGACTCTTCTGAGATGGCATTTAAAATGGCTGCAACTCTTGCATATAAAAAAGGACTTCTCGAAGCATCACCTTGCCTTTTAGAGCCAATTGGCACTTTAAATGCATATGTTAATGATTCAAACACCGGCGATGTTATGGGCGAAGTTAATAAACGTCGTGGTAGAGTTTTAGGAATTGAGCCAAGTGATGGTATGCAAAAAATTATGGCAGAATGCCCTATGAGTGAAATGAGCGATTTTACAACTTATATCCGCTCACTAACAGCTGGTAAAGGTTATTTTGATTTAGAGTTTGTAAGATACGAGCAGCTTCCATCAAACCTTGAGCCAAAAGTAATCGAAGATGCGAAAAAATTCATTGAAGCAAAATATGATGAAGAATAATATTTAAATTTAAAAAAGAACACTTTAAAAAAGTGTTCTTTTTTATTATTTTATTTTTACAGTGTAGTTATTATCAGCATTCTCCCAGTATATATCCTGCAAAAAATCGCCCTTAATTATTTTTAAATAAAGTGTATCATCTTTAATTTCATAGTAATCTTCTGCACCACTTATAAATAAACTTGATGCTACTATCCTAATATCTTCTGCAAGGCTATCAAGCGGATTTAAAAAAGCCTTTTTGTATTCAACACTTCTTGTCCACACTTTGCCATCGTTCACTGTGCCTGTTTTATCTATATATTCAAAAACTAATTCTGCACCATTTACTTCTTCCCCAGTTGTTATAATTATTTCATCATAGCTATATAAATTTATATTAAATAAATAAGTTTCTCCATTATCTTTTATTAAATTAAAATAAACTCTCGCTCCATATTCTGCACACTTTATATTTTCAGCTTCATCTATATAAATATAATTTTCTTCATTTTCTAGTCTAACGATTTCTGCATCAATAGAATAGCTTTCACTCATTGGCTGATAAAAAACCTCTTCTATTTCCCAAGAATTTCTTAAATCTAAAGATATATTCACTTCCTTATTATTAGTAAAATAGCTTTCGTTATTAGAATATTCATTAATTTCTATTTCATAATCATCAACAGTAACACTATTAACAACTAAATTATCCATAGTAAACTTAAAATTATTAAAATCATAAAACACTATGTATGGCCTATAATATGCTATTAGTCCTCCAATAAACACTAATGGGATAACAACTATTATAATAAAACCCATTTTAAATTTGCCTCGTGTTTTTGCAAAACTAGTTTTTATTAAAATTGGTTCTATTAATAAATAAATCCCAAGTGTAAGCATTGATAAAATTTCTAGCATAACAAAGATAAAATTATAGCTCTCACTTGCATTCACTATAAACATTATTATAGAAGATATTATAAAACTAGTCCCAGTAATAGTAGTAAATGTTTTTGATATCACCTCGCATATAAAAGAATTTGTTCTTTTATATATAGCTTCAATATTAAAAATCACCCCAAAAAAGCAAAACCAATAATATATTCCCGTATCTATATCAAAAAATAGTGTTTTTGGGATAACTAATAAAAACATAAATACTGTTCCTATTTTAAAATATTTAATAAGATTTTCAATTTTCATCTCGTCTCGAAAAGTGTTCATAAATACCTCTTTCTTAAAATTCAACAACTTTTAAGCTTGATTAGTTTTTCAAACATATGATAACATATAAATATTTTTTATTTTATTAGTTGTCGCAGTTGATACTAATTTAATGCATAAGTGCTAGTTTTCCTCAGCTGGAATAACAGCCCATACTGAAAATTCATTCTCAGTATGACTAAAATTAACTTCACCACCGCATTTTTCTATCACTTTTTTAACATTTAGTATCCCATAACCTCTATTCTCATCTTGATAATTTGTACTTTTATATTCATTATCCTTTACAAAAACATCTCCATTAAATGTATTTTTAATTATAATAATTAAATTTCCTTTACTATAAGATAATTTAAAATCTAATTCTTTATCGCCCTCAAGTTTTTTTAAAGCCTGTATAGCATTGTCTAATAAATTCCCTATAATAATAGCAAGATTATAAGCGGATATCCTAATTTCTTTTGGTGATTTTATATCGCAATTTATTTTAACTTCTTCTAAATATTGCAACTTATAATTTATGATTCCATCTATAATAAAATTACCTGTATTTGAAAACTTTTCACCCTCAGTTTTAATTAATATATCATCTATATAATCATTTACATCTTCATCATTATTCATTTTATATTTAAGGGCTATCATATGATTTTTTATATCATGGCGAATGGATTGTATTTCATCACTACTTCTTTCTAAAATCTCTTTTTGATTTAAAAAAGATTCGTTTTGCTCTTCTAAAATTCTGCTTTTAATTTTATCTTCATATAATCTATATAAATTTCTATCATTAAAAATAATAAACCCCACAACAAACAAAACAATAACTCCACTAAAATACACCTGAAAATCCCCTGTATTTTTTCCAGTTGATGCTATTAAAAATAGATAAAGCATCCCCATTAATATAACGATATATGCAATATAATGTTCTTTATAATATTCTCTATTTTCAGTATTTTTTTCTTCACCTAAAATTTCATATATAAAATAAGCATAAAAAACAATGCTTATTCTCGCCATTACCACCTCTATATTATCAGTATCCAAATTTATAAAAAACTGATTAAATTTTACTGATGAAAGCTCTTTTGCACTTAATATATTTATAACAAATGAAATCATAAAAACAGCTACACCACTAAAAACCTTTTTTGTGTATGAGCCTTTATATAAAAATGCTATAAAAATTAAATATGAAAAATTAAATATTGCTACTGGGATTATATGTAATTTTAAAAGCATTAATAAAATATCTATTATAAAATACACCAAAATAGCTATAAAAAATTTTATTTTAGAAGTGCTTATTTTTCCTAAAAATGCTTTAAATAATAAAATATATGCTGCAATTAAAATAGGCGCTGACAATATATAATTTACACTATAACTATCCATTACATCTCTCCTTTAAATATATTTTAATATTATCACATTCTTTCTCTTATTTTTTATTTTCTGTTTAAGTGATATTGTTTTCTTGCTTAAATGAAATATTTATAAATTTCTATCTTTCTCAAATTCCATAATAAATTTTCTAACTGCACTTTTACTTCTTTGGCTTATATAAATTTCATCCTTATTTATCATAGTAATTTTTTCTTTTGAAATAATTTGTGTATTATTAAAATTTATAATTTGTGAATTATTAGGTGATATAAATATTTTAGGTAATATACTGTTTAATTCATTAAGAGTTTTATAAAAAGAATATCTATTATTAATTGTTATCAAATCAATTTTTCTTTTATTTCTTTCAAAATATAAAATATCACTATACTTCACCTTATATATACTAACTCCCGTTTTAAATTCAAAATAATTATTTTCTATATTATTTAATTTTTCAGTAAGCTTTACAGAGTGTAAAATTTTATCTTTTAAAATTGGTTTTTCTATAAAATTAAGTGGTTGTGTGTCAAAAAGTTGCTTTTCGTATCCACTTTTAGAAGTTATAAAAACTATTTTACTTATATAATCTTCCATATTTTTTCTTATTTCATTTGCAATTTCTATTCCTGTAGTATCGCAAAGTTCAATATCTAAAAATATTAAATCAAACCTTTCTCTTTCTTTAATATATTTTAAAAATTCTTTACCACTAAAAAACACCTCCACTTCAAGCGAAGTATTGGTATTTTTTTTATATTCTAATATAATATCCTCAATTATAGAGCAGATATATTTATCATCATCACAAATAGCAATTTTTATCATTTAATAAAATCTCCTTATTAAAAAACATTTATAGATATTATATCATTTTTCAATATATAAGAAAAGAACACTTTAAAAAAGTGTTCTTTTCTTTGTTTTTTTATTATTTTTTTAAATATCCAACTACATCTTTTAAGCCTTTTATAACATATTCTTGGCATAGTATAACTGTTTCTCTATCATATTCTTGTTTTAAAACTTCATTATTTGAAACAATTCTCACTGATAAAAATGGAATATCAAAATTTCTTGCCACAATTCCTACTGCATGACTTTCCATATCTTCTCCTAAAACACCAAGTGTTTCATTTAAGTATTTTATAAAAACTGTTTCCCTGTTCCACACATCACCAGAGCCCATAATCCCAGTGTACACTTTTCCAAAATCACAAGCTGTATTTTGATAAACGCTTAATAATTTTTCATCTGCTTTTGGTAAATTTTTATTTTCAAAATCGATATGCTCCCAGTTTTTAATATCTACTTCATCGCCTTTTGATGTTCGAAAAAATGTAATATTTTTAGTAGTTTCTACTAAAAGTATATCTCTAACATTTAAATGCGCATATCCACCAAAGCAGCCTTGATTTATAATAACTGCTGGGCTAAATTCATTTACAGCAATAGTAGTGCTTGCCGCTGCATTCACCATACCTATTTTTGTTTTTGATAAAATAATTGGATATCCCTCATACTCGCAAGAAAAATACTCATACCCTGCAACAGTTTTTATAAGCTTTGCATCTAACTCTTTAATAAGAGTGTCCACTTCAATATCCATAGCGCCATTAATTAAAATCGGTTTCATTTTATTCTCCTTTTACAATATGTATTCATTTACTTTTTCTAAAATATTTTCTAGCTCGCTAAAAAATAAACTTAGATGATATCCATCACAAACTGAATGATGAACACTAATATTAAATGGAATTTTCTTTCCATTTTCATTTTCGCCTATCTTGCCTGTTGTAATAATTGGAAGAAGATGTGGTGTGTTTTCATTAAATTTTAAATCAAAAGATGTAAAATCTAGCCACAGTAAATTAGAAAAATCATAGCAATTTTCTGGCTGATTATCTTTTAAATTAAAACCTGTTCCATAATGAGTTGTATCATAAAGATAGTTTTTATAAAATTCATTAAAGTCTTCTATAAATTCAGTCCATATTATTCCAAACTCTTCCCTATCTTTTGGCTTAAAAGAATATGCAACATTCATTTTTTCATAGTGGCCTAAATTTTTATTTTCATCAAACGACATTTTCATAAAATCAAATTTATTAACAGCCTTTGTTACAACCCATAAAAAAGCTGGATAAAATTTAATTTTTTCATCTTTGCAAATATGATAAAGCTTATCAATATTTAATTGAATAGTTGTACTATATCTGCAATTAATACTTAAATATCTTTCAAAATGCTCTTTTCTTGTGTGATTTTCAATATCAATTTTATTAAACATTTTCATTCACTCCTTTTAAATTAACTTTCGTTTATTAATTTATTAGCTAACTGGATATATTTTTGGCACAGTTTGTAAACTCTTAACGTGTACCCCTCAAAAACATCACCCAAATTAGTTTTATACTCACTCCATAAACTCCACATCAGCCCTGCTGTTGCAATATATGTGTAAAATCTAATATATTCCTGCCTCGATGGCTTTCTTCCAAAGTATTTTTCTAAAAGTTTATCACTTTGAGGCTTTGTAAAATCTGCTGAAACACAAAACATCGCAATATCAACCACAGGATCCTGTCCGCCTGAATATTCCCAGTCTATAAGAGTTACCTTATCGCTATGTAAAAGGCAGTTTGATGGAACAAAATCAATATGACAGAATTTATAATCTATTTTATAGCTATCCACTACTTCTAAAAGCTTTAGAATACTTTCTTTATACTCCTCATAATGCTCTAAAAAATCAACATCCGCATCTATACATAATTTTTGATAGTATTCTATTCGCTCTTTAAAATTATAGATATGCGGAATTTCTATATTGCTTGAATGAAGATTTTTTATAGCTTTTATAGCCTTATTTAAGTGATTTTGATTTTCCTTATCTATAGGCATACTATCTTCTATAAATCGTGAAATTTTAACTCCTGTTTTAGGATTATGATATAAAACTTCATCACTTATATCTTTGCCTTTTAAAACTTTATAATTATTGTGTTCTCTATATCTATCCACTAATACATCACTGCCCTCGCCCGCTGCACGATAGATATATTTTTTCCCTTTAGCTTCAAAACTATAGCTATTATTAGTCATCCCAGAATCTAATAAAACAACATTTTTAACGTCAGTCATTTCAACTTCTAAAGTTTTAGATATTGTTTTTATAAAATTTTTAATTTCTTTAACACTTGCTTTTGATTTGTCTAAATCAAACTGCGCAAGCTGTATTTCTCCCAAAAACGTTACATAATATTCAGAATTTCTATGCTTTTCTAAAAAACCTTTATCAATTAAATTTTGCCTAACTCTTTTTATGCTTTCATCAGGAACACCTATTTTTTTTGCAATTTCAAGTGATCTAAAACTTGGATTTTTATCATATATATTTAATATTGTTAGTGAAAACGGATTCATCTCGCCCTCCTATTTGTTATTTTAATTTATTTATAATTATAACATTTTTTATTTGTTTTTGCTAGTATGCTATACTAAATTTCAAATTTTGAACATTCTTTTTTTAATAATGTGTTTTTTTAATAGATTTTTGTTTATTTTTTTGATTTTATCTTTTAAATATGATATTATATTCATAGTTTAAAATACCATAAATAATTTAATGGTATTTACTTGATTTAAGAAAGGTTAGGATATTTATATGGCAATATTAGTAACTGGTGGCTGCGGCTATATAGGCTCTCACACAGCAGTAGAATTATTAAACAATAATTACGATGTTATTTTAGCAGATAATTTTTATAATTCATCCCCTAAAGTTTTAGATAGAATAAAAGAAATAACAAAAAAGGATTTTATTTTTGAAGAAGTAGATTTAACTGATAAAGAAAAAACTATGGATTTATTTAAAAAATATAGCAATATAGAAGCCGTTATTCATTTTGCAGCTTATAAAGCAGTTGGCGAAAGTGTTTTTAAGCCTCTAGAATACTACCAAAATAATATAGTGAGTACTCTTAATGTTTTAGAGGCGATGAAAAAACACTCTGTTAAAAACTTTGTTTTCTCCTCTTCTGCAACAGTTTATGGAGACACAAAAGAAGTTCCTATAACAGAAGATGCTTTTAGCTTAATCGCAAACAGCCCTTATGGCTGGACAAAGGTTATGATAGAGCAGATGCTTCGCGATATAGTTTATGGTGATAAGCATTTTAATGCTATTCTTTTAAGATATTTTAATCCAATAGGCGCTCACCCATCTGGCTTAATAGGCGAGGATCCTAATGGAATTCCAAATAATTTAACTCCTTATATATCTCAAGTTGCTGTTGGCAAATTAAAAGAAGTTAATGTTTTTGGAAATGATTATGATACTCCTGATGGAACTGGGGTAAGAGATTATATCCACGTAGTTGATTTAGCAAGCGGCCATGTTGCAGCTATTAAAAAATTAGAAAAAGATAGTGGTGTTTTCACTTATAATCTTGGAACTGGTAATGGCTATAGTGTTTTAGAAGTTATTAAAGCATATGAAAAAGCTGCTAATAAAGCTATTCCATTTAAAATAACAGATAGACGTCCTGGTGATGTTGCCTCTTTATATGCTAACCCTAGCAAAGCTTTAGATGAATTACTTTGGAAAGCTGAATATAATATAGAGGATATGTGCCTACATTCTTGGAATTGGCAAAGTAAGAATCCAAATGGATTTAAAGATTAGTTTTGAAAGGATATAAATTTTATGAATAAACCTGTTTTAGTAGTTATGGCAGCTGGAATGGGTTCAAGATACGGCGGATTAAAACAAATAGAGCCTCTTGGACCAAACGGCGAAATAATTATAGACTATTCAATAAACGATGCAAAAAAAGCAGGCTTTGAAACAGTTGTATTTATTATTAAATCTAGTATTGAAAAAGATTTTAAAGAGGCTGTTGGCAAAAGAATAGAAAAAACAATGAATGTTTTATATGCTTTTCAGGAAACAGATTTATTACCAAAAGGCTACACTCTTCCTTTAAATAGAGAAAAGCCTTGGGGAACTGCCCATGCTATTTGTGCTATAAAAGATATTGTAAAATCGCCTTTTGCCGTTATAAATGCTGATGATTATTATGGACCTAGTGCCTTTTTAGAAGTTTTTAATTATTTATCATCTAAAAAAGAAAAAACTCCATATCCTTTTTCTATGGTTGCTTATAATTTAAAAAACACATTAACTGAAAATGGATATGTTTCAAGAGGGATATGTACTGTTGATGAAAATAATAAGCTTTTAAGTGTAAAAGAGCACACAAATATTATAAAAACAGAAACTGGCGCTGCTTTTTTAGATGGCGAAGATTATAAAGAAATTGATGAAAATAGTTTTGTTTCAATGAATTTATGGGGCTTCACTGAAGATTTTATTAAGGAAAGCTGGGATGGATTTTCTTTATTTTTAGATAAAGCATTAATCGAAAATCCTCTTCGAGGTGAATACTATCTACCAAGTGTTGTTTCTTCTTTAATTGATGAAAATAAAGCTGAAGTTTTAGTTTTAAAAAGCCGCGATAAATGGTATGGTGTAACATACAAAGAAGATAAAGAGTCTGTAAAACAGGCTTTAAAAGAAATGCATGAAAATGGGCTGTATGATAATTTATTAGCTTTATAAAAGGAGAATATATGCTAGAATTCCGCTTTGCACAAAGAAGTGATGTTTCACTCATTCTAAAATTCATAAGAGAACTTGCAGACTACGAAAAACTTTTGCACGAGGTTGATGCGAATGAAGAAAGCCTTACAGAGTGGATTTTTGATAAAGAAAAAGCTGAGGTTATTTTTTCTTTAATTGATGGAAAAGAAATTGGAATAATGCTATTTTTTCACAATTTTTCAACTTTTCGTGGAAAATCTGGAATATATCTTGAAGACTTATATGTTAAAGAGGAATATCGCGGTAATGGATACGGAAGAAAAATGCTCGAATATCTTGCTAAAATAGCAGTAGAAAGAGGCTGTCCTCGTCTTGAATGGATTTGCCTTGACTGGAATAAACCGAGTATCGATTTTTACAAGAAAATGGAAGCTTTCCCGCTTGATGAATGGACTGTTTTTCGCCTTACAGAAGATGCTCTTAAAAAAGCAGCTCTAAAATAATTATGAATATAAAAAACATACTAGATGAAAATGCAATAAAAAATATAAAAGATGATTTAAAATCTTTTATTAAAATTTCTATTGTTATAATTATAATGCTACTTTTATATGATTTTGCTTTTGGAACAGTGTGTTACACTCAAATACTTTTTCATACACCCTGCCCTTTTTGTGGTATTACCACTAGCCTTATTCAGTTATTCTCATTTAATTTTAGCGAAAGTTTTAACACTCACCCACTCGCAAGTTTAGTGGTTATAGATTTTATATTCTTTATTTTTTCAAAATACACAAAGTTTAAAATCTCTTTTAATATACTTTTAGTTATAAATATAATTTTGTTTATAGCAGTTTATATTTACAGATATATATAAAAATAAAAAAGCAAAGGAAAGGAATAAAAAATATGAACGACAATTTTAATGAAAACAATGGTATGAAGGATCCAAATCAAAGGCCTGAATTCAAAACAGAGCAAAAAAATACAGATGCTCAAACCCAAAACAGACCTTATATGAATTATCAGCAAAATAAAGAAACTCAAACTCCACCGCAAAATAACATACCATATATCCCAAACCCAAATCACAACAATCCTATAACACCAGTTATACCTGAGGTATCTACTATCGAATGGCTACTTTCAATGCTTGTTGCATGTGTGCCTTGTGTTAACATTGTGGTTTTAGCTATATGGGCATTTTCAAAAAACACAAACCCATCAAAGCAAAACTGGGCAAAAGCAACTCTTATTTTAGCAGGTATATTACTACTTTTAAGTATTGTATCTTGCTCATCAATTCTAGCTCTTTCACAGCAGCTATATTATTAAAAACTAAAAAAGCAACAAAGAATATTCTTTGTTGCTTTTAATTTATATTTTATATCTTTTTTCACATAATTATTATAAGATTATATTATAATAAAGAAAAATAACTTTTTAGGAGGGCTTTATGTTTTTTTATTTTAGTAATAAAAAAGGGGCTAGTGTATTTTCTTTTGCCTCTATAATTATAGGATTATTATTCTTTTTAATTCCAAATATAACAACATCTTTAATAACAAATACTATAGGTATTTTATTTTTAATTCAAGGTATAGGGGCTTTAATAACCTATATTTCAGCTTTAAGAAATGGAATGGCTAGCATATTTATGGCAATTAGTGCTTTTATTTTATTGGCACTTGGTGTTTTTGTTTTAACAAATCATCAAACGGTAATGTCGATTATACCGGTTATTGTAGGGGTATTTATATTATTTTCAGGCATTAATGCCACTCAAAAATCTTTTGCGCTTAAAAATTTAGGTGATAAAAATTGGAGTCGCTCTTTAATTAGCGCTATTATTAAACTCCTTTTAGCTGCTATTCTTTTATTTAATCCATTTTCATCTGCAATATTAATGATAAGAGTTATTGGTTTATCCTTAATAGTTGAGTCTTTATCTTCATTTTTTACAGCTAGAAAATATAAAAAATTTATGCAAGATGATGGCAGTATTATGGATAATATTGTTATAAAAAGGCAATTTAACTCTGAAAAGAATATTGATGGCACTATTGATGTTAATTATAAGGATGTAGAATAATAAAGCTACCTATTTTATTGACAATTATTATATTTTATAATAAACTATAAATACAGTTAGTTTTTTCTAATTGTAAAATAATCTCAAGATAGGATATTTATTATCCTATTTAAACCACTAATAACACCAAAATGAAACGGAAACAATGAACAAAGAATTAAAACATAACTGCTCTTCGAATTGCACGGGCTGTAATAAAAAAAATAAACCAAAAGACTGTAAAAGCGATGGATGCACAAAATGTTGCTCATTTAAATGCCATTCTCCTTATAACGATTTAGAAAAAGATTTTTTAATTAATTTATTAGAAAAAAACTTTCTTCCTTTTATATATTTAATTGATGTAGATTCAATTATATATAAACACAATAAGGACACTAGCATTGCTGAAATTAAAATTTATGAGCAAATAATTAGAAATTTTGAAAAAACAAAAATCTTAACTATTGATTTTGATTTTGAACTTGATGAATACAGCTATTTTGATTATTTAGATTATGATATTTATAACAGTAATGAATTTAGGCGTGGCTGTATAGCAATTAGCGAAGAAGGATTTAATAAATTTTTCAATACAGCTAATTAAACAAAACAAATAAAAAAGCTTACACATTAAAGTGTAAGCTTTTTTTACTATTTGTTATTTACTAAATATCTCTTTTGAATAAATAACCTCTCCATTTAATTTAGTATCTCTATTAAATAGATTTATTGCCATAAAATTCTCACTAGGCACATCAAATGGCGCTGATATATTAAACTCGCTCGCTGGTTTATATCCAAATTTTGTGTAGTATTTATCATCTCCTAAAACAACACAAAACTCATACCCCAAGCTTTTAGCAATTTCGTGTCCTTTTTTTATAAGGAGTGAGCCTATTCCTCTGTTTTGATATTCTGGCAAAACAGATAGTGGCGCAAGTGCTATCTCTTCTCTATCATTTATTTTAATTTTTGTAAACATTATATGCCCTGCTATTTTTTTTCCATCTTTTGCAACAAGGGATAAATCTTCAATAAATTCATTACTATTTCGCAAATTGCCAACTAAAATATGCTCTGTTTTATCGCTATGTTCTGCTGTTTCAAAAGCTGATTTGACTAAATTATAAACTTCATTATAATCATTTTTACTTTCTTTTATTATTTCTATCATTAGAATTCTCCTTTAAGATTTTACTTATGAATATTTAAAATAGTAATTACATGCTCATATGTAAAATTCTTAATAAAGCCTTGGAAACTCTCTTTTGATCCGCCGCCTTTACCATTAAAGGTAGTGGCAATATCCGCACCAATTTCGCGCGCTTTATTTTCGCTAGAATTAATTATAATTTTATATGTGCCATCTTCTTGTAGTGAAGCTAGCATAGTGATTTTTGCTTTTTGAGATAGGAGCTTAATAAATTTTTGCATTTCAGGAGAAGTTAAATAATCATAAGAATATAAAATAACACCTTCTTTATCTATAATATTCTCAGTTAAAACTTCAAATAATTTAGTCTTTGTTTTTGATAACTCAGCTTTTAGAGAAACAATATTCTCTAAGCTATTTTTAACTCCATCTAAAACAGTGTCATTATTTTTTGATAGCAGTTTATTTATTTCAAAAAGAGTGTCGTTCACTTTTGTGTAATAATCAATAGCTCTTTTTCCGCAAAGCATACTAATTCTTGTGCCGCCTTTATATGCTATAAACCCTGTAATTATAATAGCGCCCACCATACCAGTTGTTTTAGTGTGAGTGCCGCAGCAAGCACAGGTATCAGCTTCTCCGGATTTTACTATGCGAACATCTCCTAAAAGTTCTTTTTTGCTTCTATAATTTAAAGTTTCTAAATCGCTTGGAAAATAAGCTAAAACTTCTCTATCATAAAAAACTTCTTCATTAGAAAGCCTTTGAATTTCATCTATATCCGCTTTTGTTAAAACACCATTAAAATCAACTAATATTTCTTCTTTTCCCATATGAAATCCAAAATTTTCAAAGCCGTACACAGAATTTATTATCCCTGAAAGGATATGCTCTCCTGTGTGCTGCTGCATATGATCAAATCTTCTATCAAAATCAATAAATCCTTCAATTTCTGCCCCTTTTTGGATTTCTTTTTTTACAACGTGATAGATAACATCTTTTCTCTCAAAAACAGATTCAACTTCTATTTTTTCACCATTTAACAAAAAGTATCCTGTATCTGTTGGCTGTCCACCACCTTCTGGATAAAAAGCAGTTTCTTTTAAAACAACCGAAAATCCATCTTTAAAACTTTCACACTCCAAAACTTCGCTAGTAAAATTTTTAAGATAGGAATCGTTATAATATAGTTTCTTTGTCATAAATTAAATTCCTTTCATATTTTAAAATATTAATTTTCAATTTCTGGATTTAAAGTATCTTCCTCTTTAAAAATTCTATAATGATTTACAAGCTCTAAAAAAGTTTCTTTTTCAAATTCTGATAATGTAAGAGCTGTTTTCTCTTCATTTTCATCTTGTATATATGATGATATTTTACATTTTGAAAAATCTTCATTTAATAATATTTCGCACCCAAAATAATATCCTTTATCCTCTTCAAAATCTATTTCCGGAAATAAAAACATACTATCTTCATCTATATCAATACTAAAAGTGTATTGATTTAAAAATGTTTGCTCTATAATGTTTTCCTCATAATCATTTAATGCAATAATAGCCATAGAAAGCGGCCTATTTGCTCTTGAGAGAAAAACATATCCTTTGCTTGAATTATAAAGAGTTAAGTATTCATCATCAAATAAAATATCTGCACTAAAATTTAAATTTATTATATTTTGTGCATTAGTTTTCCCTTTTATAATTTCACTATTTTTTAAAATCATATTATCAATTTTTAATAGTTCTAAATCTAAATATGCGGCTAGCGAAAGGCTATCTTCATATGAAAGCATATCTATTTCTGTATTATCATGAGTGATAACAATTTCAAATGTATCCATATCATCACAAATTCTTTCATATGAAAGAGACGCTCCCTCTAAAAGCTTTGATAAGTTTTTAGCTGTTAAATCCCAGCCCTCATATGAAATTGTAAAGTTTTTAGTTATTTTTTGCATCTTTATAAAATCCTATCTATAGTTAATTTAATAAATTTATAGTATCATTTTTTTGTGAATAAAACAAGAAAAAACTTCTAGTAAAGCCTAGAAGTTTTTTTGTATATCCAAAATAAATTTATATAATATATGATTTTCATCCAAAGTATGTGCATCCTCGCCCACTAAATGGAGTGTGTGTGCATCTGAATTTGATATATACGGCAACCTTTGAAGCTTTGGATACTGGGTAATTACATCTAAAAAACCACCCATATCATAAATTTCATATCCGTCTATATCTATATCCTCTGGAACATCACCAAGGATACTTAAAACTGAATTTGCTAACTTATCAACATGGGCATAAAAGCAAATTCCATTATGTTTATGAACTAAATTAACCACCTCATAAACAGATAAATTGCTAGATATTGAAAGAAGATTTTCTTCTGTTTTAATCACTTCATCATCGCTATTTAAAATTAATTGCGGATTATATATATCTGTTCTATTTTTAATTTTCGGAAGATTTTCATAAATTATATCCGAAATTAAAAGAGCTTCCTCTAATGTTTTAAAATAGGAAACTATATGAATATCTTCACTTGAGGATATTTCAATCCCTGGTAAAAATTTTATTCCAAAATTTTTACAATGCTCTAAAACAGCAGGCAAATTCCTTGCTGAATTATGATCTAATACAGCTAAAACATCTAAATTTTCAAGATGCACCATCCCTGTAATATTGCTAGGTGTCATATCTGCATCTGCACAAGGTGATAAACAGGAGTGAATATGTAAATCGTATTTCATAAAAAACCCCTATTTCTTCATTAAATCATTAACAAGGCAAGCCGCATTAAAAACAGAAAGTGAAGTATATAAAATTGTTATTCCTTCTTCTTTTGCTTTTTCTATTGCATCATCATTAAATTTCATACCATTACACACAATAATGCAAGGGATATCATTTAATGATGCCACGGCAATCGAATTAATATTTGCCATTATCGTAAACCACACCTCTACATCTTTTGCATATCCCATAACAAAGGATAGAAAATCACCACAAAAGCAATTTTTAATTTCTAAATCTTCTCCCTTTACTATAGGTGAGAAATTTTCGTTTTCTAATAGCTTATAAATTGTCATAAATTATCTATTCCCTTCAAAATTTAAGGATACTATTTTTGTGTGTTTAAAATTTTCTGTGTATCTCTTTTAAGATTTATAATGCACCCTTTTGCATCTGCTTTCTTTTCAACCACATCTTGAGCAAAACTTCTACAAGTTGGTGCACCACAGCCACCACAATCAAGACCTGGAAGAGTCTTTAAAAACTCTTCTATATCTTTATATTGCTGAAATTTTTCAGATAAATTCCCTTTTAATTCAAAAACAGGATTAAAAGAAAGATGAGTATCCCACAGCATTTCAGGGGGAATACTTTTTAATGGCTCTATTGTTTTTTCTGGCATATCTTTTCTAAGTTTTAAAAGTTTAGTTCTTGCTATATAAGGATTTTCAACAGTTAAAACCCCTCCTACACATCCCGCAGGACATGCACTTAATTCCACAAAATCAAGATTTGTGAATTTTTCATCCTCTAAATCACTAAGCACTTTTAAAACATTTTTTATTCCATCGCAAGATAAATAACTATCTATCCCTTGAATAGATGCGCTTTCCCCGCCAGAACTTGCCCATCGAAGCCCTGCTTTTCCTATAGGTGAATTTTGATTATTAATAGGATTTGATAAAGCTTTAACTAAAGAAGCGTATAAATCTTTTATCGCAACTGCCCCATCTACAAAGCTTTCAGCTGAGCCAATAGGATTTATAATATCCGTTATTTTTGCAGGGCAAGGCGCAATAAATATACAGCCAATTTCATCTTGATGAAGGCCTGTTTTTGCGCTTATTTCTTCTTTTGCTTTTTTTGCAGTAAGCTGAGCTGGTGAAACTAGTGGTAAAACATTGTTAACGAGCTCTGGATATCTTGCACTTATAATTCTCATTATTGCAGGACAGGCAGAGGATATAACAGGCTTTGGCATATTCTCTATAATTTTTGAAGTAGCATCACTAACGAGCTCTGCTCCATTTGCAATTTCATAACAGCTATCAAACCCAATATCCAAAAGAGCTGAGGCTACTTGCGAAGTTGAGGACAAATTATTAAATTGCACATATAAAGCGGTGGATGGAAGCGCTACTAAATGCTTAAAGTGTTTATAATCTAAAAGCTGATTTGAAACAGCTTTTTTTGCATGATAAGGGCAAACTCTTATACATTCTCCGCAATCAATGCATTTATCGCTGATAATGTGAGCTTTTTTATCACGCACTCTAATAGCCTGTGTAGGACAGCTTTTAATACAATTTGTGCAGCCTATACAGCGCTCTTCAATAAGTGTTACTGAATGAGTGTAAAGAGAATTATTTTGCATTTTATAACCCATTCCTTTCTTTAGGATAAGTTGTAGAGTTTAATAAACTTATAGTATATAAATTATTTTTTATACTACAAGTAATGCACCATTTTTATATTAGTTCCAACGTTCACCTCTGAGTCTATATAAAAATCGTCGCTATATTTTTTCATATTAGGAAGTCCCATTCCAGCACCAAACCCAAGATTTCTAATTTCATCATCAGCACTTGAATACCCTTCTGTCATTGCAAGTGAAATATCCTTTATTCCAGGGCCTTTATCTTCTAAAAAAAGCTCCACCTTGTCAGGATAAATATCTGCAATTATATCTCCCCCATTTGCATGAATGGCAAGATTAATTTCTCCCTCATATAAACTTATTGAAATGTTTCTTAGTTTATCTGAGGGGATACCTAGAATCTTTAAATTCTTTTTTAAATCAGCGGAAGCCGCACCAGCTCTTGAGAAATCATCTCCTGGAACGGTATACTTATATGTAATTTTATCCACTATAATGAACCTCTTAGCCCATGATTATATAAAATTCCACAAGAAGAAAACATTGTAAGCTTTGTTGATAAAACTGCTATTCCTTTTTCTTTTGCAAGCTCTAAAGACACCTCATCCGGCTCTTTTCCTCTAACGTAAACTACACATTTCATATCCATCATATCTGCAGTTCTTATAACTTGCGGATTATTTAGCCCTGTTAAAAGAACTCCTTGATCTTTAACGAACGCTAAAACATCGCTCATCATATCACTCCCACAGGCAGATAAAACCTCTGTGAATAATAATTTTTCCTCGCTATAGTTTGTGGCACCTAGTAATGATTGAATTTCACGTATTTTCAAAATCGTATCCTCCTTAAAATAATAAAACAAAATTTTGGTGAGTTGTTATTATAACTTAATAATAGATTTATGCTTAATTATATATAGTATACCACAATATCTATCTTGAATAGATGCATAAATTACACGAATTTTCTCACCTAAAACTATATACTTTAAACAAATATACAATTTTTGCCTGTAATTGGGTAAAAAAATATTGAAAGACAACTGTAATTTTGTTATACTTTTAACTAAGGGTAGTTTTACACTTACTAATAATAAAGAAGTATAAGGAGGCTTGTATGAAGCGTATAAAAGTAACACCTTTTAAAGGCACAAAAGAGCAAGAAGAGAAGCTTAATAACTGGCTAGCGGAAAACGGAAGCGAAAGAGGCAGTGCTATGCCTGCTCTTCAATATGCCCAAGAGGTTTATGGTTATTTACCAATAGAGGTATTAAGAATAGTTGCAAAAGGCGTTAACAAATCATTAGAAGAAATTTATGGTATTGCAACATTTTATTCTCAGTTTTCTCTAACTCCAAAAGGTAAATACAAAATAGCTGTCTGTCTTGGAACTGCATGCTATGTTAAAGGGGCTGGCAAAATCTTAGAAAAACTAGAAACACAACTTGGAATTAAAAGTGGCGATTGTATGGAAAATGGAAAATTCTCACTAGAAGCTTCAAGATGTATCGGTGCTTGTGGGCTTGCTCCAGTTTTTACAGTAAACGAAGATGTTTATGGTAGAATAGCAGAAGATGGTCATGAATTAGAGGCTATTTTAGATAAGTATAGGGACTAATTTATGCTTGAACTTTCTTTGAATATACTTGATATAGCTCAAAACTCAGTAGCAGCCAATGCTAAAAATATTTATATTTCTGTTGAAGTTTTAAATGATGAATTTATTATCACAATAAATGATGATGGAAAAGGAATGGATAAAAAAACTCTTGAAAATGTTCAAAATCCTTTTTTCACAGGACGAAAAACTAGAAAAGTAGGTCTTGGAATTCCTTTTTTTAAGCAAGCAGCAGAAATGACAGGCGGAAATCTTAAAATAAAAAGTAAAGTTAATGAGGGAACAAGTGTTGTTGCCACATTCTTTAAATCAGATATAGATTTTATGCCTCTTGGTGATATATGGGACACCGTTGGCATATTAATTCAAATGAACCCTGAGATAGAATTCATTTATAAGGTTAAGAATAAAGATAAAGAATTTATTTTTGATACAAATGAAGTAAAAACTCTTTTAGAAACAGATGCCTTAGTTGAATTTGAGATTATTGAATGGATAAAAGAATATATTAAAGAAAACCAATTCGAAGTTTTAGATGGAACTTTTTAGTTAAAATTAAAAACGCAGAAAGGATTATCATAATTATGAAAAGTTTAGCGGAATTAAAAGCGATAAAAGATAAAATGAAATCAGTTGTAAACACTCGTGAAAACAGCGAAGATGCAACAAGAGTAATAGTTGGTATGGCAACTTGCGGTATTGCAGCAGGAGCAAGACCAGTTTTAAATGCATTCAGCAGCGAAATGGCTAAAATGAAAGTGGAAGACACTGTTTTAGTTCAAACAGGCTGTGTTGGAATGTGTGAGTATGAGCCAATAGCAGAAATTATTGAAGGCGATAAAAAAACAACTTATGTTAAATTAGATGAAGAAAAAGTTAAGCGTATAGTTTTAGAACATTTAATTGGAAAAAGTCCAGTTAGCGAATTCACTATCGGCGCTATAAAAGATTAGGAGGAAGTAGAATGTACAGAAGTCATGTTATGGTCTGTGGTGGTACAGGCTGTACCTCATCAGGCGCACCAAAAATTATAGAAGAATTTAATAGACAGCTTGCAAAAAATGGTCTTAATGAAGAAGTTAAAATAGTTCAAACAGGCTGTTTTGGTCTTTGCGCATTAGGTCCTATCGTTGTAGTTTACCCAGAGGGTAGTTTTTACAGCATGCTAGAGCCTAGCCACGTTGAAGAAATCGTAGAAGAGCATCTATTAAAAGGAAGAGTTGTTACAAGACTTCTATATGATGAAACAGTAGATAAAGGAACAACAAAAAGCTTAAATGAAACAAACTTTTATAGAAATCAAATGCGTGTAGCTCTTCGTAATTGTGGTGTTATTGATCCTGATAATATAGAAGAATATATAGCATACGATGGTTATGCAGCTTTAGGTAAAGTTTTAACAGAAATGACTCCAGAAGAAACTGTTAAAGAAGTTTTAGATTCAGGTCTTCGTGGAAGAGGAGGCGGCGGCTTCCCAACAGGTAGAAAATGGCAGCTTGCAGCTATGAACGAAGCTGATCAAAAATATGTATGTGTAAATGCCGACGAGGGTGATCCTGGTGCATTTATGGATAGAAGTATCTTAGAGGGTGATCCTCACGCAGTTATCGAAGCTATGGCAATAGCAGGTTATGCAATAGGGGCAACTCAAGGATATATCTACATAAGAGCTGAGTATCCAATAGCTGTTAAACGTTTTGATAAAGCTATTAAAGATGCAAGAGAATACGGCCTTTTAGGAAAAGGAATTTTTGGATCTGATTTTGAATTTGATATAGAAATAAAACTTGGTGCTGGTGCCTTTGTCTGTGGTGAAGAAACTGCTCTAATGCGCTCTATCGAAGGCAAGCGTGGTGAGCCTCGTCCAAGACCTCCGTATCCAGCCGTTAAAGGTTTATTTGATAAACCAACTATACTTAACAACGTTGAATCTATGGCAAATATTCCGCAAATCATCTTAAACGGTGCTGCTTGGTATTCAGCTATAGGTACTGAAAAATCTAAAGGTACTAAGGTTTTCGCTCTTGGTGGTAAAATCAAACACACAGGTCTTGTTGAAATCCCAATGGGTACAACTTTAAGAACTGTTGTTGAAGAAATCGGCGGCGGTATTCCAAACGGCAAGAAATTTAAAGCTGCACAAACTGGCGGTCCTTCTGGCGGATGTATCCCAGCTTCATTAATCGATACCCCAATGGACTTTGATAGTCTTATAGCTATCGGTTCAATGATGGGCTCTGGTGGTCTTATTGTAATGGACGAAGATACTTGTATGGTTGATATCGCAAAGTTCTTCCTTGATTTTACAGTTGAAGAATCTTGTGGTAAATGTACACCATGTCGTGTTGGTACAAAACGTCTATTAGAACTTTTAGAAAAAATCACTACTGGTAATGGTGAAATGGAAGATCTTGATAAAATCGAAGAACTTTCACACTTTATTAAAAACAACAGCCAATGTGGCCTTGGCCAAACAGCTGCAAACCCTGTTCTTTCAACTCTTCACTACTTTAGAGAAGAATATGAAATGCACATAAAAGAAAAGCGCTGTCCAGCTGGAGTTTGTAAAGATTTATTAACATTTAAAATTATTCCTGAAAAATGTAAAGGTTGTACTTTATGTAAGCGTGTTTGTCCGGTTGAGGCAATTTCAGGCGATCTTCGTGAAGCGCATGTTATTAGTCAGGCAAAATGTATTAAATGTGGAGCTTGTATTGCAAGTTGTAAATTTAATGCGATTATAAGAGAGTAGGAGGATAAAACACTATTATGGATATGGTTAAAGTTAAAATAAATGGCATTGAAACAGTTGTGCCAAGTGATTACACAATACTTCAAGCGGCGCATCAAGTGGGAATAGATATTCCAACTCTATGTTATTTAAAAGATATAAATGAAATAGGTGCCTGTAGAGTTTGTGTAGTTGAAGTTAAAGGTATGAGAGGGCTTATAACAGCCTGTGTATACCCTGTTGCAGAAGGAATGGAAGTTTCAACTAACACAAGAGATGTTCAAGATGCAAGAAAAATGAACCTTGAATTAGTTCTTTCTACTCACAATAAAGATTGCTTATCTTGTGTAAGAAGTGGTAATTGTGAACTACAAAAAATGTCGAAAGACTACAATATAACTGATTTAAAAACTTGGGCGGGTGAAATGCCAAAATCAGAAATTGATAATTCAGCAGCTCACATCGTTCGTGATAATTCAAAATGTATTCTTTGCAGAAGATGTGTTGCAGCATGTTCTGAAGTTCAAGGAATTAGTGTTATCGGTGCAAATGATAGAGGTTTTGAAACTAATATTGCTTGTGCATTCGATGCAGATTTAGCTGAGAGTAGCTGTGTTGGCTGTGGACAATGTGTTATTGTTTGCCCAACAGGTGCACTAACTGAAAAAGATGATACACAAAAAGTATGGGATGCTATTAATGATGAAAGCAAATTCGTTGTTGTTCAAATGGCTCCATCAATAAGAGTTACACTTGGCGAAAGCTTCGGTATGCCAATAGGAACAAATGTTCAAGGAAAAATGGCTGCTGCTGGAAGAAGAATGGGCTTTGACAGAGTTTTTGATACAGACTTTGCAGCGGATTTAACTATTATGGAAGAAGCAACTGAATTTTTACATAGAGTTGAAGAAGGTGGCACACTTCCAATGATAACTTCTTGTTCTCCAGGCTGGGTTAAATACTGTGAAACATTCTTCCCAGAATTTATTCCAAACCTTTCATCTTGCAAAAGCCCTCAACAAATGTTTGGCGCTACTGCAAAAACATACTATGCTCAAAAAATGAACATAGATCCAAAAGATATGGTTGTAGTTTCAATTATGCCTTGTACAGCTAAAAAATTCGAGGCTACAAGAGATGATCAATCAGCTGCTGGAAAAGATATTAAAGACGTTGATATAGTTATCACAACTAGAGAATTCGCAAGAATGATAGATAGAGCTGGAATTCTATTCCCTTATCTTCCTGATGAAGATTTTGATCCTGTTATGGGGCTTGGTACAGGCGCTGGTCACATTTTCGGTGTTACTGGTGGTGTTATGGAAGCAGCACTTAGAACTGCTGCAGAAGTGTTAACAGGTAAAGAACTGGAAAAACCAGATTTTGTTGAAGTTCGCGGAACAGATAAAGGAATTAAAGAAGCTGTATACACTCTAGCTGGAAAAACTCTAAGAGTTGCAGTTGCATCTGGTCTTGAAAATGCAAAAGATCTTTTAACTTCAATACGAGAAGGCAAAGCAGCATACGACTTTATCGAAATTATGGCTTGTCCAGGCGGCTGTATAAACGGTGGTGGTCAGCCAGTTCAGCCATCAAAAGTTAGAAACTTTGTTGACTTAAAAAGACTTCGTGGCTCTGCTTTATACTCACACGATGAGAGACAAGCTTTAAGAAAAAGCCATGAAAACCCACAAATTAAAGAGCTATACGATTCATTCCTTGGAAAACCAGGTAGTCATAAAGCTCACGATATCCTTCACACATCTTATGTTGCAAGAGGTATTGATTATTAATTTAATAATTTAAATTAAATAAGCTTACACTAAAATTTTAGTGTAAGCTTATTTTTATCTATTATAAAAAATTTTATATAGTAAAGAAAAATCCATCGAGATAATCTCGATGGATTTTAAATTAATAATTATTTATTAAACAGTTTCTTCTATTTCTTCTGTTTCTTCTTTTCTTGCAAAATACATAACAATCATTTGAACACCTGTAATTATTGCTGTTATTAAAGTGTATTCATCTATCATTTGCATTGGAGCTGTTATATCTTGAGTTAAGATAAATAAAGCTATTGTAGCTACCATAGGAATAACGCTTAATATTTTGAATAATTTTTTATTATTTATTGTTTTTAAAGTGCCGTCTTCTTCTTCTATTTCTTCTTTATTTTTTCTTAATGCTTTAAATAGTAAAACAATGCTCATTAAAGAAGTAATTATTGTTAAAATTAAGTTAATTAATGCCCAAGAAGCACTAAAGCTTGCTAGTGGAGCTACCATATCATCAATGCCAACTTCTGGTGCATCAACAGCTGGTGTATCAACTTCTTCTATTTCAACTTCTGGTATTACTGGCTCTGCTGGTATAACTGGAGGTGTAACTGGAGTAACTGGTGTTATAGGACCTACCACTATAGTAGCAACTGGGTTAACAGTGAAATCACCTTTTTCATAGCTAACTACATAGCTTGTGTTTGTTTGATTTGAATTAGTTACCCATAAAGCATCAATATATTTTACTCCTGCTTCATTTTGAGTAGCAGAATCTGGACGTCCAACAGTTATAGTTCCTAAATCATCACTATCAATTAAAACATCACCTGTTAAAGGATAGCCATATGTGTTTTCACCAAATTCCACTCTGTATGTGAATTCTGGATCACTTTCGCCAACAGTTTTTGATGCATCATTAGCTATTAGTAAAACTGGACGAGGAGCAATTAAGAAATCGCCTTGTTCATAGCTTATTTTATAGTTTTTATTGAAAGAAATTTCAAACCCTTCTTCAACATAGTTATTGATTTCCAATCCATTAATATATTTTGCAACTTCTTCTGATGCACCTGTAAATGTTACCACAGGAGATGTACCTTCTAAGAATAAATCTTGTATTGTATCATCATTTGCAAGGCTACCAACACTTACTTCAACATCAAATACTGGATTATTTTCGCCATAGTATTTACCTGCATCAACTGGTTTTAGAGAAATTTCTCTTTCTGTTATTGTAAATTCGCCGTTTACTATAGTTTTTTCATCATTTAAAACGTAGTTTTTATTAATAACACCACTTTCAATAGTAGCTATAAGCTCGCTTGTGCCTACTTTATCAGTTTGGCCTAGTGGGTATTTATTTGTAATTGTCATACTTGGACGAGAAACTTTAATATCAAGTCCTAAATCATCGCCAGAAATTAATCCGTCAATAGTAACGCCTTCATAATTTAAAGTGTCTTCTTCACCATAAATTTTTGTATCATCTTTTACAATAATTTGAACTTCTTTTTGTAGTATTGTAAGAGTTGTGCTTGTTATTATTTTTTCCTGTGTATCTTTAGATGGATGATCTACATAAATATTAACTGTGTATTTTCCAGCATCAACTGGTTTTCCTACTACAGCACTTCCATTTTCATCGAAATACTCAATTACTATTGTATTTTTATCTAATCTTTCATCTAATGTTATTTTGCTTTCGTCATAACTTACTTCTTGTTTTGAGTAAGTAGTTGTCATACTTTCAGCTGAAATACTGTAATCAGTAACTGGGATTAGTGAATATTGTGCAATTAAATCAACATTTGATGCTGGCATTTTTAATGCTTCTTCAGCTAAATATTCAAAATCTTTTAAACTTACTGTACTTTTTGTTTCTTCTTTTGCAAACCAATGAGTAAATTGATACCCAATAGGTGCTACTGGAGTGCCACTTACTACAGCTGTATTTTCGCCTGAGTAGTAATCATTATTATCAACAAAATTTGTGCTTTCTTCATTATTATCAAAAGCTTCTTGTGATTCAAAATAATCAACATTGTAAACTTTTGATGTTAAATTAAATGACCAATCAACTGTAATACTTGTTGCTGCGCCGTTAATTTCTAAAGGTATTAAAACTGTACCTTGCCAAGGTGAAACTTTTAAAGTACCATCATTTACAACCCTTGTTGGGTGATGATAGCTAGGGCCCATATCCCCGCCTGTGTAGCCATTTTCAATGTTTTGAGTTGTAGATGTCCAAGTCCAGTTAGTAGTATCAACTGTGTATCCTTTTGAAGTTAGTGTATCAACTAGGTTTTGAACTTGATTTAAATTTTCTTTTGCTGGGTTATCTGTAAAGCTGAATTCTTTAGTTTCTAGCGCTACTTCTGTATATAGTCCAATAGTTTCATCTATAACTAAATCATTTATTTCTATCCAATTTACTGTTAGAGTTGTATCTTCTTGAAGCATAGTGAATGATTCGCCTGGAAGATATACTTTACCTGAAGTATCTCCGTTTATTGTCCAGCCTGCAAATAGGCTACCGCTTTTTGTTGGAACTTCACTTGGAAGTGTAACTGCCATATCTGTACATTGTAGTCCATCTTCTTTAAAATTTAAAGTTGAGCCATTTAAAGTTCCGCCATTTAAATCATAATTCACTTCATAAGCGTGAATTATAAGACCATTAATATGAACTGCATTCCATTCTGTTTTTGCAACATACCATATTATTGGTGTGTTTTGATTTTGATTTTGTGTTTGCGCTACAAAGCTATTTGTAAATCCTGCTTGTGCAGTTCCGCCTACTGATGCCAAATACATTGTTTTATATTCAGCAATAGTTTCTGGGAGAGTATTTGAAGCTATTAAGCTATTAAATACATTTTCAACTTCGTTTCCATCACCTTCAGTGCTAAAGTATGAATTAACAGTACCTTTTACGCCATCAGGTGTAATTCCTGCAAATAAAGTATCAATTATATCATATCCCATTTCAACTTTTAATTCGCTACCAACACTTGGTACATAATATGAAGAATTTTTTCCACCTGTTGCAAAATCTAAGATATAATCATCAAGATTTGTAACTTTATCTGTTGTATTGTGAACATAGATATAAAAACGTGTATCTTTAGTTGAAGCTGTTTTTGGTGCTGCAAGACTTCTTGAATTTTGATTTACTTCTGGTGTAGCAGTTGGTGCTACTGTTACTTCTGGAGTTACAGTTGGTGCTACTGTTACTTCTGGTGCTACAGTTGGTGCTACTGTTGTTTCCGGTGCTACAGTTGGTGCTACTGTTGTTTCCGGTGCTATAGTTGGTGCTACTGTTGTTTCTGGTGTAGCAGTTGGTGCTACTGTCGCTTCTGGTGTTGCAGTCGCGCTTACAGAAACATCTCCTCCTAAAGAGTTATTAGAGTTTGTTGCAAAAACTGGTGATGCTAAATTAAAAACCAGTGTAAATGCTAGTAATAAGCTTAGTATTCTTTTTTGAAAATTAGTGTTTTTGTTCATCGAGCTTGTTATCTCCTCTTTATTTTTATTTTTTTATTTCTTTATTTCTTTTTTAATCTAGAGGAATTATACCATATTTTTGTTACACAAGAATTACATTTTAGGAGAAATTTTCCATTTTACGTTACATTTGATATGCTTTTTTGTTACATTGTAAATTAGATTGTGAAAATTGTGTGAAAATTAATTTTGTTACATTTCGCAGAAAAAATGACACTAGCAAAACTAGTGTCATTTCAATGAATTTATATTTGTATATTTCTAAATAATTTTAATCATCAAGCTTTAAAACGGCTGTAAATGCTTCGCTTGGCACTTCAACACTGCCTAATTGACGCATTTTCTTTTTACCCTCTTTTTGCTTTTCAAGTAGTTTTTTCTTTCTGGTGATATCGCCGCCGTAACATTTTGCTAAAACGTCTTTTCTCATCGCTCTAACTGTTTCCCTTGCGATAACTTTTCCGCCGATAGCCGCTTGAATAGGAACTTCAAACATTTGTCTTGGTATATTGTCTTTTAATTTTTCAGCCATCTTTCTTCCTCTTTCATATGCTTTATCGGCATGAACGATAAGAGAAAGGGCATCCACTGGGTCACCATTTAAAAGTATATCAAGTCTTACAAGTTTTGATGGCATAAAGCCTTTAAATTCATACTCATAACTTGCATATCCCTTACTTCTACTTTTTATAGCATCAAAAAAGTCGTACACTATTTCGCCAAGTGGTAATTCATAATGTAAATCAACTCTATTTTCATCAAGATACTTCATATCTTTAAATATTCCACGTCTATCCTGGCATAAATCCATAATCTGCCCAACATAGTCTTTTGGTGTATATATATGAGCGTCAACTATAGGCTCTTCACTTTTATCAATTTTTACAGGATCTGGGTAGTTTGTAGGATTATCTATAAACATTTCAGTTCCATCTGTTAAATTCAATTTATACTCAACACTCGGTGCAGTAGTAACTAAATCTAAATCAAATTCTCTTTCTAATCTCTCATTTATAATTTCAAGATGTAAAAGACCTAAAAAGCCACAACGAAATCCAAAGCCTAAAGCAATAGAAGTTTCAGGCTCAAACACTAATGAGGCATCATTTAATTGAAGTTTTTCTAAAGCCTCTCTTAAATCTGTGTATCTTGCGCCATCTGCTGGGTAAATACCACAGTAAACCATCGGTGTTATTTTTTTATATCCAGGTAGAGCTTCGGTTGCAGGATTTGCAGCTAGAGTAACAGTGTCACCCACTGTTGTATCTTTAACTGATTTAATTGAAGCTGTTATATATCCAACCTCGCCTGCTTTTAATTCTGCTGTTTGAACAGATTCGCTAGCGCCCATTTTACCAACTTCAACAACATCAAAACTTGCCTCAGTTTGCATCATTTTTATTTTATCTCCAGCTTTAACTGTTCCTTGCATAACTCTTACATAAACAATAACACCTTTATAAGTGTCGTAATAGCTATCAAAAATCAAAGCTTGCAGTGGTGCATTTTCATCGCCCTTCGGAGCTGGAATGTCTGAGACTAATCTTTCTAAAACTTCTTCGATACCAATGCCCATTTTAGCTGAAATACGAGGAGCATCAAGACAAGGAATACCAATAACGTCTTCCACTTCATTAGCTATTCTTTCAGGATCTGCTGATGGCAAATCGATTTTATTTAAAACTGGCAGTAATTCAAGGCCGTGCTCTACTGCCATATATGTGTTTGCAAGTGTTTGCGCTTCTATTCCTTGAGAAGCATCAACAACTAATATAGCACCCTCACAAGCCGCAAGGCTTCTGCTAACTTCATATCCAAAGTCAACGTGACCTGGTGTATCTATTAAATTAAATTCATAAGTTTCGCCATCATTTGCTTTATAATTTAAGGTAACTGCTCTTGCTTTTATAGTTATGCCTCTTTCCTTTTCGATATCCATATTATCCAAAAGTTGAGCTTCCATAAGCCTTTTTTCAACAGTTCCTGTTTTTTCTAAAAGCCTATCAGCAAGTGTTGATTTCCCATGATCTATATGAGCAATTATACTAAAATTGCGGATATTTTCTTGTTTCAAGGTTTTTCCTCCCCTATTAAGGTTTATCTTTTTTATCTATATCTAATCTATTCTACCACAATTTTGCATAAAATAAAAGATTTTTTATTGTAGTAATTCACAATTATTTATTATATATATAAATTTCATTAAATTTTCATTGACTTTTAGATATTTTTTTATGGATAATATAGATATATAAATACTAAAGGATTTTAAATTTTAGTAAAACAAATATTATAATTAATTTTTGAAAGGAATTTTAAAACTATGAGATACGTTATTGTTGGAGGAGTCGCTGGCGGCGCTGGAAGTGCTGCAAGACTTCGCAGATTAAGTGAAGATGCTGAAATTATTATGCTTGAAAAAGGAGAGTTTATCTCTTTTGCAAATTGTGGTCTGCCTTATTATTTAAGTGGAGTTATCTCTGATAAGAAAAAATTATTAGTTCAAACACCTGAGAGTTTTTCTGGCAGGTTTAATGTTGATGTTAGAGTTTTCTCAGAAGCAGTAGCAGTTGATACCAATAAAAAAACTGTCACTGTTAAAAATCATCAAACTAATGAAACATATCTTTTAGATTATGATGAATTAATTTTATCTCCAGGGGCAAATGCAATTACTCCTCCTATAAAAATAGATGCGAAAATGCCTGTTTTCACTTTAAGAAACATTCCTGATACTTATGCTATAAAAGATTATCTTGATATTAATAAGCCAAAATCTGCTTGTGTTATCGGCGGCGGTTTTATAGGAATTGAAGTAGCTGAAAATTTAGCTATGGCAGGAGTTAGTGTAACTGTTGTTGAAGCACTAGACCACGTTATGCCAAATATAGATAAAGATATGTCGTATGCTGTTCATAACCATTTAAGACAAAATAATGTCTCTCTTGCAATAAGTAAGATGGCAAATGAAATAACTTCTACGGGAGTTAGTTTAAAAGATGGCGGATTTATTCCTTGTGATATGGTTGTACTATCTGTTGGTGTTCGTCCTGCAACAGCTTTTTTAAATGATAGCGGTATAGAACTTGGAAAAAGAGGCGAAATTTTAGTTGATAGTTATTTTAAAACTTCTGCTGAAAATGTTTGGGCTGTTGGAGATGCTATTTCTGTTAAAAACTTTGTTTCAAGTGAGGATAGCATAATCCCTCTTGCAGGGCCTGCAAATAAACAAGCAAGAATTGTAGCTGATAATATTATGGGAAGAAAAATAGCATATAAAGGCACTCTTGGAACATCTATAGCAAAAGTTTTTGAAATGAGTGTTGCCTCAACAGGGCTCACTGAAAAAGATTGTCTTCGCCTTGGAATTGATTTTCACAAATCATTTAATGCCTCAAACAATCATGCTGGCTACTATCCAAATCCAAAAATGATGATGGTAAAAACACTTTACACAAAAGATACAGGCAAAATCCTAGGAGCACAAATAGTGGGCTATGATGGTGTTGATAAAAGAATAGACGTAATGGCTGTTGCTATAAAAGCAGGTATGACAGTGTTCGATTTACACGAACTTGAATTATCTTATGCTCCTCCATTTTCTTCTGCAAAAGATCCTGTTAATATGGCAGGATATGTTGGCGAAAATGTTATGCTCAATGAAAGTAAGGTTGCATTTTTTGAAGATGTTTTAGAAATGGGCGATGAAGTTATCAAACTTGATGTTAGAAATCCTATCGAATTTGAAAATGGAAATGTTCCAAACTTTATTAATATCCCATTACACGAACTGCGAGACCGCCACACAGAACTTGATAAATCTAAACCAATTTATATCCACTGCCAAAGCGGACTTCGTGCATATGTAGCAGAGAGAATTTTAAATCAATTAGGATACTCTTGCTATAATATTTACGGCTCTTGGATGCTATATAGTCTTTGGCAAAAAGATATGGAAGATAAAATTAAAGAAGACGAATTTATTTTAAGCTGTGTGAATGGGTAGTGTGTAGATTTATTTAATAAAAAAGAGGTTGATTATAGTGAAATACCGATAAAGAAACTTTATATCATAAAAAGACAAAGGAATGGCGAAAGCCATTCCTTTGATTTATATAAAAGCTCCGCTTTTTAAAAGGAAATAATAGTTCTTTTGATAGCAAAAGAACCAAAACTACCGCTGTTTTCGCAGCACAATATTGCTAAAGCAAATAGGCAAAAGGCGCTTTATCTCTTTCGCAAATATTAAACCTTCGCAACCTTTACTTCGTAAATGCTCGGTTTTGCTTTTCATTTTATGAAAAGCACCATATTTACTGCTTAATCC
>CAYJEK010000021.1:0-32831 GCA_964369205.1 uncultured Oscillospiraceae bacterium
ACTATAGTAGCAGTTTTTTATATATCTAATCTCTCTCTTTGTAAAAAAAGCTATATACAAAGAATGCTAAAAATATTGCTGTTACAGGAATAAACATTGCCTCATTATAATATCCCATATCCCCAAGTGTTCCAACAACTGCATTTAAAAGCATACTTCCCATTGTTGAGAACATACCTGTTATCGCTGTTATTGTAGCTGAGTATTTTGGATATTCTTTACAAGAAAGGATAACATTGGCTGTAAATGTAGCTCCGCTAAAAAGACCAAAAATGAACATTCCCACTATCCACATCACCTGGCTTCCTATCACTAGCATTGCAATTAATATAGTGGCTGTTGCAAGGCTTGCCACTCTTAAATAGCTTGAAGTTTTAAAGTATTTTGGGGAGAGAGCCCCAAGTAATACCCTACTTATTATCATCCCTATTGAAGTCGAGGTTAAAATTATAGTGGTAGTTTCCACTGTGTATAATTCGCCATCAAATAAATTAAGGTAAGTTGGAAGCCATAGCATAAAAAATGTGGTACTTGCTAGAAGTAAATGTCCTATACACAAAGCATAAACATTTTTATTTTTTAGCATTTCTTTAAAAGGAAGTTTTGCTTTTTTAGTATCCAATTTTAAAACTGCAACTTCTGGTGCACCCATTGTTTTCATCGTTACAAAAAATAATACTGCTGTAGAAAAAATTAACCCACCAAGAAGTAAATATGAAAGCTGCCAGCTCATAATTTCAATACAAGTAGCTGCAAAAATAGGCCCTAGAAGACTACCTACCGCAAAAAGAGTATGTATGATTGAAATATACTTACTTCTCTCTTCGCCATATAAATCTGAAATATATGTGGTGCAAAGATTATTAACAAGACCTCCAAAAACACCCATACACACTCTTAACATTAGTAAAATCACATATGCACTAGCATTTCCAACTAGCACTAAAGTAATACCATAAAAAACTGCTGAAAGAGTTAAAAGTTTTCTTTTGTCCATCTTATCTGCCACAAATAGCATAAATACCATCACCATTGTTTGGCTAATATCATTTGTTATATTTAAAAAAGATGCCTCACTCAAACTAATCGAGAAAAAATCTATTATCTGAGGCATCAGTGTTCCATACATATTAACAGACACTGAAAATGCACCCATGAAAACACAGGTATATATTGTAGCCATTTTAAGGCTATTGTTTTTTATTTTAATCATTATTTTTTTATTCCTTCTATTTATTACATGTTATTGGATTATACCATAAAAATGATACATTGTCTAATTTCAAGTTTTATTTTTATAAATGTTTCTAGCTGAAGGAGCTTATATAATAGTTTTATCAAACAATTAAATTGACTTTTATATTTTGTAGCAGTATAATACGATATATGTCATAAAGTGGCAAATTTATACACAATTTAAGTTAGGAGTTTTTTATGTCTAATACTAAGCCAAGACACGGAATAGATATGACACACGGCTCAATTTTTTCTAAAATGATTTCATTTTCTGTCCCTTTAATCATCACAAATTTACTGCAAATATTTTATAATGCCGCAGATATGGTTGTTGTGGGGCAGTTTGCAGGGCCACAGGCTCTATCCGCCGTTGGATCAACGGGCTCTCTTACTTATTTAATTATAAACTGTTTTATCGGATTATCTGTAGGTGCTGGGGTAACTGTTTCGAGATATTTTGGTGCAAAAGATACTGAAAATATTGATAAAACTCTTCATACTGCTATGGCAACTGCTGTTATCAGTTCTATTTTTGCAAGTATTTTTGGAATTATCGCTTGCAGACCTCTTTTAGAATTTATGCAAACCCCAAGCGATGTTATCGATGGGGCAACTCTTTATATGAGAATATTTTTTCTTGGAATGCCTTTTAATTTAGTTTACAATTTTGGCGCCTCTATGCTTCGCGCTATCGGTGATACTAAAAGGCCATTAAAATATCTTGCTATTTCAGGTGTTGTCAATGTTTTATTAAATTTATTTTTTGTTATTGTTTTAAAAATAAGTGTTGCCGGGGTGGCTCTTGCTACGATTTCTGCTCAGGCACTTTCTAGCATCTTTGTTGTATCTTGCTTTTTAAAAGGAGATAGCGAATTAAAACTAGATTTCAAAAAAATTAAAATTCATAAATATCATTTTACTCAAATAATAAAAATAGGACTGCCTGCTGGTATTCAAGGCTCATTATTTTCATTATCAAATGCAACTATCCAATCAGCTGTTAACTCCTTTGGCTCAATTGCAGTAGCAGGAAATGTTGCAGGAGGCAATATTGGAAGCTTTTTATACACAGCTATGAACTGTGTGGGACAAGCAGCTCTTACTTCTGCCGGACAAAATATCGGTGCTAAAAATTATAAAAGAGCTAGAAGCGGCCTTTACTATGGCGCAGGTGTTATTCTTTTAATAGGTGCAACTCTTGGGCTATTCTTTTATATTTTTGCCCCAACAGTGGTTGGCTTTTATAATAGTGATCCTAGTGTTATTGAAATTGGAGTTTCAAGAATAAGGTTGCTTGTTCCATTTTATGTTTTCTGTGGGTTTATGGATTTAATCGTTGGTCAGCTTCGCGGGATGGGCTCATCTATGCCTCCAACTATTATATCTCTTCTTGGAATCTGCGCATTTAGACTTTTATGGGTTGCTATTGTGTTTCCTATTTTCGGCACTTTAGTTAGTGTTTATTGGTCGTATCCTATCTCTTGGATAATTACCTCGGCTGGGCAATACGTATTATTTTTAATAGTTTCAAAAAAATATCCAAAAGAAGACCTCTCTATAAGTTAAATATAAAATTTTTTGAAAGAGATTTAATTATATGAATTTTTTTAATAAAATAAATTTTAATAAAAAACAGCTTCAAATTTTAATAGCATCAATAATTGTTTTCACTTCATTTTTTATTGCTCTTTTCTTTTTTGGAATAAAATATGAAGTGAATGATGATGCAATTATAAGTAGTATTGCAAGTGGCGCTCTTGGAGGCTACACTGAAAGACTAATATATGTAAATATTCTTATTGGATACCTTTTAAAACCTTTATATGCACTTTCCCCTTTAATGAATTGGTATGTTATATTTCAATTATTTTTTGTTTTACTATCATTTATTATTTTATCTTATATTTCTATGGATAAACTTTCGATATTATATGGCTCTTTAATTAGTGTTATTGCGATGATTTTAATTGGATTTGATATTCTTATATGGTTTCAATATTCAAAAAATGCAGCTGTTATTATTACTACAGGCCTTATTATTATAGGATTTAATTTAAATAAGGAAAAAGTGATTAATTTTTCATTGTTTTTGGGCTTTGTATTAGTTATTTTAGGCTCTATGCTAAGGTTTGAGAGTTTTTTTGCAAGTTTTAGTTTAAGTTTGCCATTTCTACTATCAAAATTTAATAAACAAAATTTAATAAAATCTTCTGCTATTATTATTTTAATTACTACTCTCGCTTTTACATTTGAATTTATAAATACAGCTAGTTACACTCGTGATGAAATTTGGTGCGAATACTATGAATACAATTTAGCAAGAGAAGATATATCTGATTATAAAATCACTTTTACTAATATAGAAGATAGCGAAAACTACACCCTTACTCAAAATGAATATGCCCTTATTTATAACTGGACTTTTTATGATACAGAAATTTTTACAACTGAAAGACTGATAGAAATATCTGATAATATGCCAGTAAAATCAGTTTTAAGTACTGTGAGCGGCACCATTTATAAATCTATTCACTTTTTATATTCATCCCCACCATTCCTACTTTTAGGAGGGATACTCTTAGCATTTTTATTTTTTGCTGATTATAAAAAAGGATTTTGGTTTTTATCAACATTTGCAATATTGTTTGTTTTAATAGCCTACCTTGTTTTTGTTGAAAGAATACCACACCGAGTTGAAATGCTTTTAGTTTTTAGTGCATTTATATTTTCTTTTAGCTGTTTTCCTTTTAAAAAGAATTTATCCTTATCTTTATCATCTTGCTGTTTTATAGCATTGTTTTGTGTTTTGATTTCAGCCTCTTATTACGAAACACAAAAGGACACTCTAGATGCGCGAGAAGATAGAGAGATACATAATTCATATTTTGATGCTTTAAGTGAGGATAAAGAGAATTTATATATTATGGACACAAGCTTACTTGATGTTGTTATGGGGTATGATGTTTTTAAGGTTTTACCCGAGGATTATTTCTCAAACATTGTATTTTTAGGCTCGTGGCATTCTCGCTCACCTATTTCAAGCGATAAATTAAATAATTATGGATATGAAAATCCATTTAGAGCGCTTTTAGATGAAAACACCTACTTTGTAACTAATAACTACACTCCTATTCAAAATCATTTAACAAAAAATTATGATAGCACAGCTAAAATAATAGAAATTAATGATAAATCAGCACCAAACTTTGGAGTTTTTAAATTTATAACTGAATAAAAAATGGAATTTGTGTTGGCAATTTTTCATAACATAAAATAAAGGAATGGCTTTCGCCATTCCTTTATTTTTTTATTTAATCTTATACCCTCACTACAAATTCTACACAAGCAACTTCGCCATATATAGTAGAAACTTTTAAAGTCCCTTTTCCATCTTTTTTATCAGATTTTATATAAGTTCCGCCCATTCCGCCTTTTAGTGAAATAATGCTTGGTCCTATTAGTTTTATATCTCCCGTAACTTCTAAAACAACAGGCTCATTAAAATATTCTAAAACATTTTTATTTTGGTCTACCATTTTAATTCTAACAGTTGCAACATCGTAGCTATTTTCTTCAATAAGCTCTGTTTTATCAGCATCAAGAGATATTTCTTTTGTGAAAATCGGCTCTTTTGTTAGTGTTTTTACAAGTTTATTATCTTTGTATGCATCAAAACGATATGTTCCAAGTTCTCCGCCCCAGTTTCCTATATGAGCAATATAAAGGCCGATAAAATCATCAAGTTTCATATCATATTTTTTTGATAACTCTTCAATTAGATTTTCAAGCTCTTGCGGCATATCTTCATGTCCGTGCTTTGAAATTTCGTGCATAACTTTTTTAACTTCTTCTGATTTTTCTTTTGAAAAGCCTTCCTTTTCAATTAATGTATCGCCCACTAAATCATCAATTAATATCGGGCCATTTGGCATTGATTTAAAAGTAGTATCATCTTTATTAAAAGTTTTTATTAATTTATTATTTTTATAAAATTCAACGTAATCAGCATTTGAGAATAGATAAATATCTCCAAGATATCCGCCAGGATGCTCACCTATATTCATAGTTGAAGAGGTTTGAAGGCTAGGGATTTTGCCTTGCATAGCATAAACTTCCGCTGCAAGTTTTTTATTACGGAACATATCCATAACACCGTGATGGCATATATTATCCCCACTTCCAAACTCTTTATGAGTGTTGTAATCATACATACACCAAGCGAATCCACCTGTTATATCATCGTGTGAGTAGTATCCATTTATAACTCTTGCATGGCGAAGAGCGTGCTCTAATCTAATTTCTTCATTATCATATGCTTTTGTTGGGAACATATGTCCGTTATACTCAGTAATCATATATGCCCTATTCATATCAGGAGTTACCTCTTCTTTTAAAAAGGTTCCCCTGTTTCTTCCAACGTGACTAAAATCATTATAAGTATAAACATCCTGCATAAAATCGCCTTTTCTAATGTTTCTAACCCCACCAATTATCCTTGATGAGTCAAGGTTTTTTGCAATTTCTGTAGTTTTTGTGTATAACTCTAAATTATCAGGCGATTCATTAATTCTAACACCCCATATAAAGATAGATGGATGATTTCTATACTGCTTTACCATCTCCTCAACATTTACTAAAACTTCTTTTTGCCATTCTTCATCGCCCATATACTGCCAGCCTGGAATTTCAGTAAACACTAAAAGTCCCATTTCATCACAAGCATCTAAAAAGTAGTGTGATTGAGGGTAGTGCGAAGTTCTAACGGCATTAAGGCCTAATTCTTCTTTTAATATTTTTGCATCTAAAACTTGAGCTGATTTTGGCATCGCATAGCCAACATAAGGCCATGCTTGATGACGATTCACCCCTCTAAGTTTTAATTTTTCTCCATTTAAGTAAAATGCATCTTTTGTAACAGTCACCTGACGAAAACCAAAAGTTACTTCTTTTTCATCAACTAAAATATCACCTTTATATAATTTTATTATTAGTGTGTATAAATTAGGATTTTCAGTGTCCCAAAGTTTTACATCCTTAATTTTTATATTAGATGTTTTTTCTGTTTCTATATTTATTTTTTCTAAAAGATTTATATTATCACTATTTTTTTCTTTTAGTGAGTATTCAATACTCATATCGTCTTTTTTATTTAAAGTAGCTGTTATATTTAAAGTTTTTTCATCTTTTAATACATCAGTAGTAGTTACAAAAACATCTTCTACATATGTTTTATTTTTTATATCTAAATAAACATCTCGATAAATCCCACCATATGTCATATAATCTATTAAGTGTCCAAAAGGCGGAACATTTAAATTTTCGTGGCTATCCACTATAAGATAAATTTCATTTTCACTATCAAAATTCACATAAGAAGATATATCTAAATTAAAAGCTGTATAGCCTGATTTATGAGTTAGCACTTCTTTTTTATTTATAAATAATTTTGCCACATGGCCAACAGCATCAAATGTTAAAATTAAAGCTTTTTCTTCCCACTCTTTTTTTACAAACAGTGTTTTTGTGTATGAGCATAGTTTTTCATATTGCTTTTGAGAAAAATAATTAAATGGAATTTCTTCCACTGTGTGAGGAATTCTCACCTCTTCTTTAATATTAGAATTCAATTCTTTTTCATAAAGCCAATTTTCATTAAGATATATTCGCATTTTTATAGTTCCTTTCAAAATTTAAACTAAACTAATTCTACATTATTTTATGTATATATTAAAGGCTTTTTTGTATTTTTTACGTTTAATACAAAAAAGCCCTTTTATTATTGTTTATATTATTATAAAGATTTTATATTTAGCCAGTACCTTTGTGTTATTACATCTTTGCCGTTTTCGATTTTCTTTCTTTCATCTTCTAAAACACCGCCAGAGGCTATTATCGTTTTTGCGCTTGCTATATTTTCTTTATCACAGCAAATTAAAACTTCCTCTAAATTAAGATTCTCTAATATTGGTTTTGCCATTTTCAGCATAGTTCCTGCTAATTTTTGCCCTCTTGCCTCTTTTTTTACACCATAACCAATATGTCCGCCAAAAGTTAAAAGTCCATCATTTAAAAAGTGACGAATATCAATAGCGCCTAGAATTTCACCTGTTTCCTCGTTTTGTAAAAACAATGTAGTCGCTGGCACTAAAAGCCTTGGTGGATCTGTTTTCATTGTGTGTAAATGTTTTAGGTATTCACTAAAAGTTTTATCTTTAATATCAATAGCCATTGGCACTATCTTTTCGCCATCAAAAGATTTTAAAAACTCCCTAAATTCATTTTCTTGATTTTCGTTTAATTCTTTTAAAACTAACTTCATAACTTTAACTTTCCTCTCTTTTTTATTGTATTTAACATCTATACTATCATAAATCTATCTTTATAGCAACTTATTAGAGTTTAATTTATTTTTTTTAATTTTTTTATATACTTAAATATATTTTTATGATAGAATACTTAAATAGATACACAATAAAATTATTTGATTTTAAAAAGAGATTTACATTGAAAGGAACAACTATTTTATGAATTTTACTTTAAGTGATAGAATGAATGAATATCTTTTAAGTGTTAAAGATAGGCATTTAGAATTATTAAAAAACCTTGCACAAATTCCAGCTCCTTCGCACCAAGAGGATAAAAGAGTGGAGTTTTTATCTTCATACTTAAAAAACCTTGGAGCAAATCCTATAGTGGATGAAGCTAAAAATGTTATATTAGAATTTAACACACAAAATTCTAATGATATAATAATTATGGCAGCTCACACCGATGTAGTTTTTCCTGATTTAGATAAATTAGAGCTTTTTGAAGATGAAGAGAAAATTCACTGCCCAGGTGTTTGCGATGATACAGCAAACGTTGTGGCGCTTTTATTAATGGCAGAATATATAATTAAAAATAATCTATCTCCAAAAAACGGACTAGTTATCGCTTTTGATTCTTGCGAGGAAGGGCTTGGAAATTTAAAAGGCTCTAAGGCTTTATATGAAAGATATAAAGGCAAAATAAATCACTTTATTTCCCTAGACGGTGGCTTTGGTATGGTTTGCACTAATGCTGTTGGCTCACATAGGTATGAAGTTAATGTTAAAACAAATGGTGGTCATAGTTATGGAAACTTTGGCGAAGAAAATGCAATCCGTGTTTTATCAGATTTAATAACTAAATTATACACTGTTCCTGTTCCAAAAACAGGAAAAACAACATACAACGTTGGCATAATTGAGGGTGGCACAAGTGTTAACACTATTGCTCAAAATGCTAGCATGCTTTATGAATATAGAAGCGATAATATTGAAGGGCTAAATTATATGAAAGAAAAGTTTTTAACATATATTAAAAACTTTAAAACTCACGGATTTGATGTTTCTTATACCTTAGTTGGAGATAGACCTTGCAGTAATGAAGTTGATCAAGATATCCAAAAGAAATTAGCTGAAAAAATAATGGTTCTTGGTGAAAAGTTTATTAGAACTTCGTATTCAACCTGCTCTTCTAGCACCGACTGTAATGCATTTTTAGCAAACGGTGTTAATGCTATTTGTTTTGGACTTTGCGAGGGCTACGGCGCTCACACTAGAGCTGAGTGGGTTAAAAAAGCATCTTTACCTGTTGGGCTTAAATTACTAGCTTTATATATGAGCGATTATTTTAATGAATTTTAATAGAAAGGATACAAACTATTATGATACTACTTCAATGCGATTATCAAGAAGGCGCACATCCTAAAATCATCGAAAATCTAACTAAAACTAATTTTGAGCAAACTCCGGGATACTCTGTTGATATTTATACACAAAAAGCAAAAGAAGCAATAAAAAATCGTTTTAATTGCAAAGATGCTGATATTCATTTATTAGTGGGCGGCACACAAACGAATAAAACAGTTATCTCAAGTATATTAAAAAAATATCAAGGTGTTATTTCAGCTGACACAGGGCATATTTCAACTCACGAAACTGGAACTATAGAAGCCTCAGGACACAAAGTTTTAACCCTTCCTCATACTGATGGGAAAATTTTTGCAAAAGACATAAAAGCAAAACTTCACCATCATGAAAACGATGGAACTAAAGAGCACGATGTTCAGCCAGGTATGGTTTACATATCAAATCCTACTGAAAGCGGAACTATCTACACTAAAAAAGAATTAATGGATATTAAAGCTGTTTGCAGTGAATATGATATTCCTTTATATCTTGATGGCGCTCGAATGGGCTACGCTTTAGCATCTCCTGAAAATGATATAATGCCAGAAGATTACAGCAAATACTGCGATGTTTTTTATATTGGTGCAACAAAAGTTGGAGCTTTATTCGGCGAGGCTGTTGTTATTACAAATGATAAATATAAAAAAGACTTTAGATATCATATAAAGCAAAATGGCGGACTTTTTGCAAAAGGCAGACTTCTTGGAATACAGTTTCTAACTCTTTTTGAGGATGGATTATATGAAGAAATTTCAAAAAATGCAGTAAGCCTTGCTTACAAAATAAAAGAGGAATTTCAAAAAATGGGAATAGAGCTTTTATTTAACTCTCCTACAAATCAGCAGTTTTTTATTATAGAAGATTCACTTCTCGGTAAGATTGAAGAAAAGTTTAAATTCGAATTTTGGAATAAACATAGCACGACTCATACAGCAGTAAGAGTTTGCACAAGCTGGGCGACAAAAAACGAGGATATAGACAATTTAATATCATATGTTAAAACCTTAGTTTAATATAACGGAGATATTTATTTGTATAAATATCTCCGTTTATTTTATACTTGATTTTATCTTTAAAATATAGTAAAATACCTAAGTTAGACAAAATTTGACATTAATCGAGAATGTATTAAAAAGGAGATTTATTTAATGAAAACATTAAAATCAAAAATTATTAGCCTAGTTTTAGCTCTTTCTTTAGCTTTTACTTTAACAGGCTGTTCAGCTAGCTTTGATCCAGCACATTATGTGCAACTAGAACTTAATTCAACTTATCATGGCAATCATGCAGATGAATTAGTTGATATGTACACAGATGGTACAACTTTAGAAGATTTAGAATACTTCCACACAGATAATGCTCTTCAAGAAGCTTTATTATTCCTAGATTTCCAAGCTGTTGAAATTGAATATTTATCACAAGAAACACAAGATAGAGCAACAGAGTTATTTAAAGAAATATACAACAATGTTTCTTTTGAAGTACTTGAATCAAATGAAATAGATGGCGATTTCCACGTTAGTGTTAAATTTTTCCCAGTAGATGCTGGCTTTAATGCTATAACAGATGAAGAATGGACAACAATTTTAGACACTGTTTATCCTACTGAAGTTAATATGACACCTGAAAGCGAAGATATGTTTGCAAATCTTCTTTTAGATGAAGTTGAAGCGCATATGTCTTCAATTGCTCAAACTGAAGAACAAATATTAACTATTATAATAGATGTTGAATCAGATGGTTCAAAAACTATTAACTCTGATTCTTGGTATGCTTTTGATGCAGAATTAATCCCATACTACGATCCAGCTGCTTACTAATGATTAAAATAAAAATGCCGATTTTAAGATCGGCATTTTTTTTATATTGTTTTAAAGTTTATACACTCTGCATTATCAAAATTCAAAGCTATCGTAACGTCTATTTTAGAGCAAAGATTATCTAAATTGTATTTGCAGTTTCTTGCATTACATTGAATATCCACTTCGGCTTTTGAAGCTTTTTTCTGGGTTTTCATTTCGAATGAGCCTTTTTCATAAGAGGCACAAATAGTATCAATAAAATCCTCCGGAGCCATTTTCACCACATTAATTACATCAAGGCAGCAGTTAGTGTCTTTATTGTGCATACAGGCAGTTGCAGTACATTTTAAATTATTATTCATATCTAAAAATCCTTTCATTATTTTATTTCAAAAATATTATGGATTTTTTTTTATATATTATGCACACAAAGAAAACTACGATTTATCTAAAATGTATTTATTAACAGCTCTAATAACTCCATTTTCAGTATTCGCCTTTGCTATATAATCGCACGACTTTTTAACTAAATCACTTGCATTTTCCATAGCAAAACTAAATTTTGCGCACTCTAGCATTGGTATATCATTATCATAATCGCCAAAAGCCATTGTTTGATTTTTATCTATTCCCATACTTTTTTGAAGATTTTTTAAAGCTTTCCCTTTATCAGTTCCTTTATTCATTATATCTACCCATATTTTTGCAGATATATGAATGCTAAAATCATCCTCAAATCTTGATTTTAATGGGCTAAAAATTCTATGTCTTATATCATCATTGCTAAAAACTGATATTTTAAAAGCCTCATCATCTATATCTAAAACTGAGTTTACAAAGGTCATTTTAGTGTACATACTTTTCATTTTATCATTAAACGCTTCATCCCAAGTATTTTCATAATATGTTCCTTTAACACCGCACACCATTATTGAAAATATATGTTTTTTATGTAAAAATTCTATTATTTTTTTATAATCTTCTTTTGAGAAGGTGTTTGAAGAAATAACATCATCACCATGTTTTACAAAGGCACCATTATCACAGATATAATAAATATCTTCCCCTTTTTCATTAAATAAATGACGTAGTCCAGTATAACTTCTACCTGAAGCTACTGAAAATAAAATATTTTTTTCTTTTAAGTCCTCTAGCATTGTATAAAATTCATCTGGAATTTTATTATCTTTTCCTAAAAGTGTTCCATCTAAATCCGATACTATTAATTTAACCATACCATTTCCTTTCCCTAATCTATTATTTTTTCCGTTTTGTTTTTATTTTTAAAATCTTGTAATACTGTTTTCACTAATATAAAAGCCTCTACTACCTGTTTTTTATATAAAACTAGGTAAAACACTATTCCAATTATACAAACGAGTAATTTTAATAAAAAGTTGTAGGTTAAATAAGTTGTTAAAGTTGTTATTACTAAAAGAGATAGCAATGCTATTGTCGTTCTTAAAAAGCTTTTAATACTTTTATAATAAATTTGCGCTATAACAGTTCTAAAGATAAACATTATAATATTTGCAATAGCTAAAGCGATAGCTGCTCCATATAATCCAAAGTCATCTGTTAAAATACTACAAAAAATTATATTGATTACAACCGATAGAGCTATACCTATTGTATCAAAAATTGGCTTTTTTGCAATAGCAATTCCATAAACGGTGGTCTCGCTTATTATTAAAAACACAGGCACTAAAACCATAATAGGGAATATACTCATCCCCACTTTATAACTAGGACTTAAAAAGAAGAAGATAACATCTTCAAATGCAACTAATAGGCAGAAAAATACAAGTATTAAAAGGGTTAAATAATCGTGTACTTCCTTAATTTTTTCTTGCTCATTTTTATAATTTGCATATATATAAGCCGACCAAAAGGTTGCAAATCCTGCTTGAATGATTGCAATAACATTACTTAAAAGGCTCACCATACTAAAAACGCCTGTTAATTCACTACCTAAATTTCCATCTATATAAACTTTTGAATATAAGCTATTAAGCCATAGCATAACAGCCGTTGGGGCAATTGCTATTCCATATGGAATTATTTGTTTGTTTGCTTTTGAGAAGATTATTTCTTTTTTTATCGTTAAATTATTTCTTACTGCAAAAAGAAAAACTAAACTAAATATAGCCGTTCCACCAACAGACCATAAAACTAAATTTGAAAATTCCGCTGAAAAAACAACTCCAAATAAAAAGAATAACTTTGCAAAAAACTGCATTAAAACACTTTGCAGTGTATATAATTTTATACTTCCTTGCATTCTATAAAGTATATTAATATATCTTGCAATCATATTCATAAATGCATTAAAAAATAGTAAAATTATATAAACATTTCCTAAATTAAAACTAAAAAACATATCTATTATAATTTCTGGGAATAAGAAATATGAAACAGCCCCCGTTATTATAAGAGATAAACTTGATAGCCCAAGGCAAGCTGAAAATAAGGAAAAGCTATCAAGTGGTTCTGCTGGCTCATTAAAAAATCTAATAAAAGAGTTATCAAGTCCTAGCATACATATATTCATTATTAAAGTAGAGGTGGATATAAAAATATCTAATTGTCCCCACACTGCTGTATCAACAAACCAAGCAACTAATAAAATAGAAATTCCATATATAAAGAAATTTATATATGTGGCTATTGAATATTTAAATATCGAGGTTAAAAATCCTTTTGCTGAGGAATTATTAGCCATATTTTCATCTCTTTTCTTAATTTTTATTTTATAATATATTTTTTTATTTTTTCTTGGTATTTATTATCTTCTTCTTTTGAAACTCTCGTATTTTTTATATGCCCATAAATTCTGCCAGCAAGCTCGCCCGCTTTGCCTAAAAATTTAAATTTTGCTGGATTAATTTTTAAAGCATATAAAGTGTGCACACCTATTAAGGCTACAAATTTTAATAAACTGAATTTTGGAGTGAAATGGTCAAACGGTTTTCTTACTTCCTCTTCATTCAAAGTTTTTTCAAGGGCATCTACCATTCTAATATAGCTTGGTGTTTTTTGAAAATCATAATGGCTTAGCATTAACTTTTCATCAAGAGGAAACTTATTGTTTTCTTCTTTCATAGCCTTTAAAAAGCCTTCGTAATCGCTTATAAATTCGCCATTTTCATATATAACTGGATCATACTCCCATTCAATATCTATAGGCCTTATTATATGGCAGTTCTTTTTTGCAAAATAAATTTCTGCAATAGCTGTAGACATCCAAGAAAGAATTGTATCACTAACAGTTATCCACTGTTTCACTGAATAATCGCTTATTAAATGAAAGTTTTTATGTTTTTTTGCCATTTCATTTAATATAGGACTGTTCCATTCTGTTGGATGTCGGCGATAGATAAACTCTGTGTTTTCGCCCTCTTTTGTTTTTAAAAATTTATCCACCCAATCAAGAGTTATATGCATAGATTTCTGGCTAGTTATTCTAAATTGATCAAATCCAACTCCCGCCAATTCATTAAGGCTTTTTATTTCTTCATCAGACATATAGGCAGTTGAAAACGACGACACATATAATACCATTTGTTTATTTTCATCTAAATTATACTCTTTGCAAATTTCTTCTTTTGATTTATAATACCCCTTATATTCATCTCTTAAAAAGTCCATATGAATAGGGCCTGTTATCACTGTGTTTTCTATAGGAACACCAAATTTTACAATTCTATCCCTTGCTTTTTCTCCCCAACATGTGTGAAGAGCATAAGAAGCCGATTCAAGGCAGTTAAAAAAAGGAGAGTTTTCTTGTTCTTCACTTAAAACTTGCTCCCAGTGAAGATTTACAACTTTATTGCAAATCCCAACATTATTGTAAACAAAGCTATTCATTGTTTTATTATCATACATAGCAGACGCCACAACAACTTTTGGCTTTTTATATGTGAAGTATTTTAGCTTTTTTCTATCAAGAAGTTGCATAATTTCAGCTGTGTAGCCTCTTTTTTCAAGCTCTAGTTTTAAAAGGGATATACTCTCGTATTCTCTTCCTATATGTTCGTATAAAATTAAAAAATCTAATGCCATATTTTTATCAATTCCTTCTTTGGCTAAATTTTATAAAGCCTGTAATTTATTATCCCTCAAAAAGCATATATGTGAATTTTTCAAGCCCTCGCACGGTGTCTAAATGAAATCCATCATAAAATTCGTCTTCTAGAAAAATATTTTCTTCATTGTATTCATAGTTTAAAACTTCGCTGTAAGGAGAAACTTCATCTATAAATCTATATATATCTTCTTCTATAGAAAGCTCTTCTACAACAAGCTCTTTTATTGAATTATCCATTGGTGGCAAAACAGTGTACACCGTTATCCCTTTTTCCCTTGCTTCTTTTAAAATTTCAATATATCTTAAAACATCTTCACTATCGTATAAATACTCAGGATTTGTAACCACTGGGAGTATTGAATTTAAAGCATACTCTTCTAAATTTTTTCGGTATTCTCTTTTAGTACCATCTTCGTAATAGTAATCCTCATCACTCCATATACCCTCTGCTTTTTCTGCAACATTTGTTTGTCCCATTAAAAAGTAGCGAATTTCATTTAACATCTCAACATTATAGCTAAAATTCAGCATATAAGCCACTGGGTTAGTTGTCACTGTTTCAATTTGGCTCATTCTATCTTTATAGTAGCTTTCATTTAAAGTATAAAAACTTGCCCCAAAATAAACAGTTTTTAAATTATCATTATAATCCATAGCATATTCTAGTAAATCAAGGCTTTCATTAAAGCTTGCCCCGCCAAAAGCTAGCTGAGAAACATCTTCTCCCACTATCTCCTCAACTAAATCTATATCAAAATGTGCCATCCTACTATCGCCTAAAATTATAGTGTTTGCAGGCTCTAAATTAAAACTTCTCACTCTTGCAACTGCACTATCCCCTGCATACTCATCATTAAAAAGCCCAAAGTAATTGTATGGCTCAAAATACACAAAAAGCGCAAAATATACTATAACTGGTATTAATAAAATACATAGTTTTTTTATTATATTTTTCATTAAATTTTATTCCTTTATTTATTATTAACTTATATATTATATTATAAGAATTATAGTTTGTAAAGAATTGCCTTATATATCTATTATTTATACACAGTATATATGCTCAAATTGTGGACAAGATGTTAATTTTATGGTATAATGGCTTGAATAAATAATAATAAATTTATAAAACATATAAAAGTTTTGAAGTGGTAATTTCAAAACTTATGAAAGGATATAACCTATGTCTAAGAAAGTTTTAGTAACAGGTGCTGATGGATTTATCGGCTCACATTTAACACAGCAATTAATAAAAGAGGGCTACGATGTAACCGCTTTTTGTGCTTACAACTCCTTTGGAACTTGGGGCTGGCTTGACACTATATCAAAAGAAGAAAAAAATGCAATGAATGTTATTTTAGGAGATATTCGCGATCCTAATGGTGTAAAAGAAGCTATGCGCGGTATTGATACTGTTTTCCATTTAGCGGCTTTAATTGCTATTCCTTTTTCATACACATCTCCTGATTCATACGTTGATGTTAATATTAAAGGCACATTAAATGTTTTGCAAGCTGCAAGGGATTTAGACACAAGAAGAATTTTATCAACTTCAACTAGCGAAGTTTATGGAACTGCTCAATATGTTCCAATTGATGAAAAGCATCCTTTCCAAGGCCAAAGCCCATACTCTGCAACAAAAATTGGCGCAGATAGATTAGTGGAAAGTTTTTATCGCTCATTTGGCACTCCAGTTACAACTGTTCGCCCTTTTAATACATACGGACCAAGACAATCTGCAAGAGCTGTTATTCCAACAATTATTACTCAGCTTCTAGCTGGAAAAGAAGAAATTCATCTAGGCTCGCTAACACCAACTAGAGATTTTAACTATGTTAAAGATACTGCAAATGGCTTTATTACAATTGCAAAAAATGATAACACAATAGGAAGAGAATTAAATATTGCAACAGAGCAAGAAATTTCTATCGGGGATTTGGCGAATGAATTAATTAGTCAAATAAATCCAAACGCTAAAATCATAACTGAAGATATTCGTATGCGCCCTGAAAAAAGCGAAGTTAACCGTCTTTTAGGAACAGCTAAAGAATTAAATAAATTAACAGGCTGGAAACCAAACTACACTTTTAGTGAAGGTCTTGCTGAAACTATCGCTTGGACAAAGGAAAACTTAGATAGATTTAAAACTGATATTTACAATGTGTAATAAACTATTTTTAGATATGAATGGATAAAAAATATGCTTTCTTTTTTTAAAGAAAAATTAAATAATATAAAAAATCGGCCTATATTAGCTTTTAGTATAGGCTGTTTTGCATTACTAGCTATTTCATTTTTTATAATTTATTATTTAAGAGTTATGTATGAGCCATTTTGGATAAATCAAATTAATCATTCTATAATTTTATTTATAGTTCTGCTTATTCTTTTTTCCTCGTTATTTTATATTTTAAAATTTTATAAAAAGCATCAAAATCTAGCACTTAGTTTAATTATATTTCTTTTAGCTAGTTTATTCGCTCTTACAACGCCTATAAATCAAGCACCAGATGAAAATACTCATTTTTTAAGGGCTGTTTCAATGGCAGATGGTCAATTTGGATTTGATGAAAATCATCAATATTCAAAAGAAGTAAACACTTTAATGGAAGTTTTCCCATTAGCTTATAATAATGGCTATCCAGCAAAAGAGAATTCTATTATTTCAGATAGATATGAATTATACTCACTCCAAGTTAGTGATGAAAATTATACTCCTGATAATTATTCTATAATAATATTTCAAGTTATCCCTTACATCCCTTCTGCAATAGGGATATTTATAGCGGGATTATTCACTTCTAATGCTATGATTTTATACTATGTAGCAAGGATATTTAATGTAATATTCTTTTCTATTTGTGCATACTTTACATTTAAATTCTCAAATAGATTTAAAATAATTTTATTTAGCTTAATGCTAATTCCAGTAAGCTTATATATAATAGGCTCAAACAATTCAGATTCTGTGTTTCTGGCTCTTTTTTATCTTTCTATTTCCTGTTTACTAGCAAAAGAATTCGATAATAAAAAACTGATTATTTTTGCTGTTTCTCTTGGAATTTTAGTTATGAGTAAACTTAGCTACATAGTTTTACTGCCTCTTTTATTTATACTAAAAAAAGATAATATCACCGTTTCTTTTAAAAATAAAAAGCTAAATATTTTTCATATTTCACTTTTTATTTTAGGCATATCCCTTATTTTTTATCAAGGAATGGGGCTATATGTAAGCCTTTTTTCAAACTATGGCGAAATACCAAGAACTATAAACGGTACAGATCCTACACTTCAGCTATTATTTATAATTTCAAATCCACTTAGATATCTTAGTGTTTTTATCGATTCAATGTTTGATAATGCTTTTTTCCTTTTTGGAGGCGGGCTTTTAGGCGCTTTAGATGTTAATTTAGTTATTATAAATCTTTTTACTCCGATTTTAATTTTAATAAATACAGTAAAGCAAAGCTATATTTTTAAAAAGAGTGATTTTAATTTAGTTTTTTGGTTTTTTATAGTATCTATATTAACTTATATTGTGAGTGCTACAGGACTATATCTTTCATGGGCACCTGTAACTCTGCCTGCTATTATCGGCCTTCAAATGCGATACTTTATTCCTGCCTTTGTTGGATTTTCTTTTGCCGGTGGATACTATTTTTCAAAATTCTTTAATTCTAACACAAAAACAACTGATTTTAGCTGTATTATAACTATGGTATCATTAAATATTCTAGCTATTTTTTCACAGCTAGCAGTTTATTATATACCAATGATAAAATAATCAAAAAAGGATATCTATTTTATGCTGGGCGCACTTACATCTTTTATAATTATACTTATATTTGCATTCTCGCTTTATAAGTTATTCAATTTAAATCAAAATTTCACCCCTTTAATTTCAATTACAAGCCTTGTGAGTATTAGTGTTTTACTAAGCCTTTTCAACTTGCTTTTTTTAGGGGTAATTTTATCATACACAATTAGCATTATAAGCTTTATTTTTGCAATAAAATCTTCAAAGGGAAATCTTTTAAATGATTTAAAGGAATTTTTTAGTACCCCTGTTGTTTTGTTTTGTCTTTTTAGCTTACTAATGCTTTTTTCTTTATCTTACACACAGCCACTTTTTTATGAGTGGGATGAGTTTAGTTTTTGGGGAATAAGCCATAAATTAGTTTACTTAAATGATGCTATTTATACTTTTTATGATTCTAGTATGATAGGCAATACCACTCCTCCATCTCTTGCAGTACTCGCTTATTTTTTCCATTTTATTAATCCTGAATTTTTAGAGTGGGTAAGCTTTTTTAGCTATAATGTTTTCTTTTTTTCAGCATTTTGCGCTTTTTCAAGTTTATTTTCAAAAAAGAATTGGTATTTAGGTATTGCAAGCTTTATTTTTAGTTTTTTTGTCCCTTATTTTTTAACCGTGCAAACGAGGATTTTAAGCCTTTCAACTATGTATATAACCACTTATGCTGATTTGCCTCTTGGAATTTGTTTTGCCGCAGCGCTTGCTATATACTTTTTAAGTGATGATTCTTTAGAAAAAAGAATTATATCCCTTATCCCCCTAACGATATTTTTTACGTTTATAAAAGATATGGGATTTGCCTTTTCTTTGATTGTTGCTTTTATAATTTTTGTTGATTTAGTATTGAATAAAAATGAGAAAACTTTCTTTTTTATTAAAGGGATTTTAGGAAAAATAACTGCAGTATCCCTTATCGCTATTTCAACTTTAGCCTCATTTTTTGGCTGGGCTTTTCATATGGGTGCTGTTTTATCAGTTAATAGATTCGAGCTTGGCGGAGACACTAATATTGGTATGGTAGATATGCTAATTTTAGGGGTTATTGAATTTTTCTCTCCTGAAAAGAGCCAAAAGTTTATTGATATGCAAAGTGAGATGCAATCAGCAATATTCACTCGCTCTATAGGTATGCTTGGAGAAAGCATTGATTTCATTTTATTTATTTTAGCTATTTTCATTGTTGCAACTATACTTTCTAAAAAAGAAAATAGACTTCGATATATAATGGTTTACATCGCTTCTTTAATTGGATATATAGGCTACTATATTTTCCATTTATTTTTATATGTTTATATTTTTAAAAGCAATGCTTATGGACTTCCAAGCTATCCAAGATATATGTATCCTTATTTTATTGGCTGGCTGATGCTCGCTTTATTCTTACTATTTTTAGTAATTAAAGAAAATGAGAAAACTTCTCTTTTAGCAAAATCATTTTTTATTTTGCTAACAGTTTTTATAACGTCTTTATCAAGCTATTTACTATTCCCAAACAATATGTTTGTTGGAATTCACTCTTCATACTACACCGATAGAGACACCATTAATTCAAAAGTTGCATATTTAGGTGATGCCGTATCAAAAGATGATGTTATCTATGTTTATAACGGCCGTATCGATAGCGGTAGAGCTTGGTTTTTATACACCTTTGAGTATCCTGAGAATTCTATAGTTCAAGATCTTATCTATGTTGATCCTTCTTTATATTCCCAGGATGAACAGGAGGAATACTATAAAGCTTTAAAAGTGGCAGCTATTGAATATTTAAAAGAAAACAATGTCACTCACCTTTTATTAGAACACACAGGCATATTAAGTGAGGGGTATTTAAAAGATAGCTTTTTAGAATCAACTTATTATTATGGGCTCAGTGGCGTAGCTTACTATGAAATTGAGTATATAGGCGAGGATGATATATTCTTTCATTTTATTAAAGGGGAGGAATCTATTATATGATAAATAAATTCAAAAACTTAACACCATTTAAAATCCTCTTTCTATCTTTTTCATTTGTAATATCAATCTTTTTATTTTCTACGCTAACTATATTTTTTATAGAGAGCTATTATAAATCTTCAAATAAACTAATTAATCAAACATTTTATATTGAAGATTTCGAGCTTTATTCTATAGTTTTAGATGATGGAAAATACTTATCTAGCGATTCTGATCCGCAGATGGTTTTAGAAAAGGATTTATGTATTACTGATATTGTTATAACAGCGGATTTTTCTATTCATCCTGGCGAAATGGTTGCCTATTATACAACAAAAGAAGGCGAAGGATTTTCTAGTGGAAATAGAGTATGGTTTATAAAAAATGAAGACGGCACATATACAGCCGACTTTACACTACTTAAAAACGTTAATTCTATTAGAATTGATCCTACTAATGTTTCAGCAAATTATATTGATATCGAAAGTATAACTATAAACACCCAAAAATCTTTTACAGAGTATTTTAAAATCACACCTACAAGAATTTATCATTTATTTTTAATCTCCTTTTTAATTAGCATTATAATAGGATTTTTTAAAGAAGTGAGTGCTAGTTTTAATTTTTCAGCATTATTTTTTGTAAAAAAGTAGATTTTATATATTAATATATAGTATAATTATTTAAATATGTATTTTGCAGTAAATCTCTGCAGTAAACGAAAGGAAAACTAATATGGAAAGAAAATTCATACCATTATCAATACCAAATATCACAACAAAAGAAAGAGAATATGTAGATAAAGCACTTGAGAGTACTTGGGTTTCAACAGCAGGTCCACTTATTCCCGAATTTGAAAAAAAATGTGCTGAATATATGGGCTGTGATGCAGTTGTTGCAACAAATAGCGGAACTGCCGCTCTTCATTTATCTTTAGTAGATGCAGGAGTTACACAGGGAGATGAAGTTATCGCAGCAGCACTCACTTTTATTGCCGCTGTAAATCCTATTCGTTTTTGCGGTGCAGAGCCTGTTTTTGTAGACTGTGATGACCATTTTTGTATGAGCGCTGAAAGTGTTCAGTATTTTATTGATAATTTTTGCGAATTTGATGGCGAAAAACTAATTAATAAAACAACAAATGCACACGTTAAAGCTATGATACCAGTTCATGTTTTTGGCAATATGGCCGATATGGAAAAATTAATGGATATAGCACAAAAATATAATATTTTAGTTATCGAAGATGCCACAGAAGTTATGGGGACATTTGTTACTAAAGGAAGATATAAAGGAAAACACCTTGGTACTATTGGCCATTATGGCGCTATTTCATTTAATGGTAATAAAATTATGACAACAGGCGGCGGTGGCCTTGCTCTTGCACAAACAAAAGAAGCTCGCCATCATATGGAGCTTTTAAGCGAAGAAGCTCAGGATATGAGCAAAAAAGAAGATAACTTACTATTTATCCATACAGAAGTTGGATATAATTATAAAATGAATAATATAGCAGCTGCAATGGGCCTTGCCCAGCTTGAAAGACTTGATGATTTTATAAAAGTAAAGCATGAAAACTTTAAATTATATAATGAACTACTAAACGGCAAAAATGGATTAAAAATTATCCCTTACACAGATGGAATAAACTCTAGCATGTGGTTTTATTCATTAATGCTTGAAAACACTTCTATTACAAGAAATGAATTAATAGAAGAATTAATGCAAAGAAAAATCCAAACAAGACCAATCTGGCTACTAAACCCAGATCAAGCACCTTATAAAAACAGCCAATGTATGCCTCTTACAAATGCAAGAAAATTTATTGATACAATAGTAAATATTCCTTGCTCTACAAATCTAACAAAAGAAGAGGTTGAAATTGTGGCTAGCGAAATTCTTTCTTTAACAAAATAAAGTTTTAATAAAAGAGGAGCAAATTAATTATGCTTATATCAGATTTAATTATAAGTGAGGATTTAGAAGTTTTTAAAGCGCTTGAAACTTTAGAAAAAACAGGCAGAAAAATTCTTTTAATAGCCCCAGATTTTAAATTAGAAGCTATTTTAACCGATGGTGAAATTAGAAGACATATCTTAAAAAATGGTCTACTTAATCAAAAGGTTAAAGAGGTGGCAAATTATAATCCAAAATCTCTTCCTATATCAAAAAGAGGAGATGCAATTGAATTTATGCTAAAAAATTCTATTAGTGCTATTCCGCTTTTAGATAATGATGGCTGTGTGGCTGATATAATATTTTTAGATGAAGCCTCAAAAGTAGAACCTCGAAAAAATCTTGATTTACCTGTGGTTATTATGGCTGGCGGACTTGGAACTCGCCTTTATCCATACACAAAAATACTGCCAAAACCACTAATTCCTATTGGAGAAAAGCCGATAACTGAGCATATCATTGATAGATTTCATTCCTTTGGCTGCAAAGATTTCTCACTTATAGTAAATCATAAAAAAAATATGATTAAAGCTTATTTTCAAGAGCTTGTAAAAGATTACTGTGTGGATTTTGCCGAAGAGACTGAATTCCTTGGCACTGGCGGTGGACTTAGCCTTTTAAAAGATAAAATCAGCACCCCTTTCTTCCTAACAAATTGCGATGTTTTAATTGATGCTGATTACAATGATATCTATGCATTTCACAAAAAAAATAACAACTTAATAACTGTTGTATGTGCTCTTAAAAACGTTACTATTCCATATGGAGTTTTTAATCTTACTGAAAATGGCGAAATCGAATCGGTAACTGAAAAGCCTACTATGAGTTTTTTAACTAACACAGGAATGTATTTAGTTGATAATAAAATAATAAAAGAGCTCGAGGAAAATAAAGTTATTTCTTTTCCTGATATAATTGATAAGTACAGATACAAGGGCGAAAAAGTTGGTGTTTATCCAATAAGTGAGAGTGCTTGGATGGATATGGGCCAGCTTGAGGAACTTGAAGAGATGAGAAGAAAACTAGATAAAAATTAAGGAGATTTATAATATGTCAATTTTAATAATAGCAGAAGCTGGTGTAAATCATAATGGCTCATTTGAAATGGCAAAAAAAATGGCACTTGTGGCAAAAGAAGCAGGGGCTGATATTGTAAAATATCAAACAGCCGTTCCAGAACTTGTTATAAGTCAGTTTGCACCAAAGGCAGAATACCAAAAAGAGACAACTGGCGAAAAGGAAAGCCAACTTGAAATGGTTAAAAAAATTCACTTTGGATTTAGCGAACATAAAAAATTAAAAGAATACTGCGATGAGATAGGAATTATGTATCTTTCAGCCGCTTTTGATTTATCTTCTGTTGATTTTTTAGAAAGCATTGATATGCCTATATGGAAAATTCCATCAGGCGAAATCACAAATCTTCCTTACCTTGAAAAAATAGCAAAAACGAATAAACCTGTTATCCTTTCAACTGGTATGTCTACAATTGAAGAAATAAATGAAGCGCTTGATATTTTATATAAAAATGGCTCAGGCAAAGTAACTGTTCTTCATTGCAACACAGAATATCCAACCCCTCTTTGCGATGCAAATATTTTAGCTATGGTGGATATAAAAAATAAATGCAACACTGAAGTGGGCTTTTCTGATCACACTTTAGGCCTTTCTGCGCCTCTTGCAGCAGCTGCGCTTGGAGCAAAAGTTATTGAAAAGCATTTTACACTAGATAAAACTATGGAAGGCCCAGACCATGGCGCTTCTATGGAGCCGGATGAATTATCAGCTTTAGTTAAGGGTATTCGCGAGTGTGAAGTATCTTTAGGCGATGAAAACAAAAAGGTAACTGCTAGCGAAGAAAAAAATATAGCAATAGCAAGAAAAAGTATTGTTGCAAAAATTGATATTAAAAAAGGCGAAACATTAACTATAGATAATATCACAGTTAAACGTCCTGGTAATGGAATTAGTCCTATGAAATGGTATGAAGTGCTTGGAACTGTTGCTACTCGTGATTTTTCTTTGGATGAGCTTATCGAATTTTAAACATATTTTCTAATTTTTGTTTAAAACTTTTATTGCAGGAGAATTTATTTTGAATAAAAAAATAATGGTTGTCACCTCTACAAGAGCGGAATACGGCCTTTTAAAACCTGTTATACAAAAAATAGCTGCCGATAGTTTTTTGCAGCTTTTTTTAGTTGCAACAGGAACACATATTAAAAAAAATCACGGACAAACTATCGATGAAATAAAAAAAGATGGATTTTTAATTGATAGAGAAATTGATATTTTAAAATTTAGTAATGATGATTTAGGAATAGCTAAAACTATAGCTTACACAGTAGATGTTTTCGCTGAACTTTTAGCTGAAATAAAGCCAGATTTAGTGCTTGTTTTAGGAGATAGATATGAAATATTTGCAGTAGCTTGCGCCGCTGCAACTCTTGGTGTTCCGCTTTCTCATATTAGTGGCGGCGATGTTACTATTGGTGCAAAGGATGATTTTTATCGCCATTCTATAACTAAGATGGCAAATCTTCATTTCCCATCAACAAAAGAGAGCTATAATAGGCTTATTCAAATGGGAGAAAATAAAGATTTTGTTTTTAATGTTGGCGGACTTGGGCACGAGAATATAACTAGTATTCCTTTAATGGATATTACTAGCTTATCAAAAAGCCTTGATTTTGATTTATCTGACGATTTTGCACTTATAACCTATCACCCAGAAACTTTAAAAAACGGTGATGTTTCTATTGATATGCAAAATTTATTTAAAGCTTTAGATGAAGTAAATTTAAATTTAATTTTCACAAAAGCAAATGCTGATGCCGGCGGAGATATTATAAATAATTTAATAGATGAGTATTGCAAAAAAAATTCTCATAGAGCTAAGGCTTTTTTCTCTCTTGGGCTTTTAAGATATTTATCAGCTATGAAATACACAAAGGTTGTTATTGGAAATTCTTCTTCTGGAGTAGTTGAAACACCTAGTTTTAAAACTCCTTGTGTTAATATCGGAGATAGACAAAAAGGAAGATATATAGCAAAAAATGTTATCTGCTGTGATTCAAAATATGAAAATATCCTCTCTAGCATTAAAACAGCTATAAGTGAAGAATTTAAAGCTATCGCTTTAAATGCACAAAATCCTTATGACAATAATGTTAGCGCATCTCGCGAAATAGTTTTACAAATAAAAGAATATTTAAAAGAAAATAAAAATCAAACTAAAGTTTTTTTTGATAAATAGTTTTAGTAATGAAAGGAATTTATTATGAAAGCATTAATTATAGGCCTTGGTTCAATGGGTAAAAGACGAATTCGTCTTTTAAAAAATTTAATGGCAGATATTGAAATTATAGGTGTAGACACTCAAAAAGAAAGACAGCAACAAGTAAATGAAATGGGACATAAAACCTTTTCATCTATAAAAGAAGCAGCGAATGAAAATCCTGATGTTGCCTTTGTTTGCACAGCTCCTATTTCGCACTATCCTATAATAAAAGAACTTTTAGAAAATAAAATAAACACTTTCACAGAACTTAATTTAATTTCTGATGGATATGAAGAAATTTTACAACTTTCAAAAGACAATAACACTCTTTTATTCCTTTCTAGCACTATGCTTTATAGAAAAGAAATAAACTATATTCTAAAAAGAGTAAAAGAAATAAAATCACCTCTTAGCTACATTTATCACATAGGCCAGTATCTTCCAGATTGGCATCCTTGGGAAAGCTATAAAAACTTCTTTGTAAGTAATAAAAGAACAAACGGTTGTCGTGAAATTTTTGGGATAGATTTGCCTTGGATAATAGAAGCTTTTGGAGAAATCGAAAGTATTCATTCTGTAAAAAATAAGGTTTCTAATTTAGAAATAGACTTTCCTGATAGATACTTTGTAACTCTATGTCATAAAAATGGCGCAAAAGGAATGCTTGCCGTTGATATAGTGAGCCCTAAGGCTGTAAGAAATTTAGAGATTTTCTCTGAGGGGAATCATATATTCTGGGAAGGTAATCCTACTACTCTTTATGATTTTAACTTTGAGACTAAAGAAAAAGAATTTATCGACACATACGGAAATTTTGAGAGGGATTCTAGATACTCTGATAATATAGTAGAAGATGCCTATGTTGATGAAATGCAAAACTTTTTTAATGTTTTAAATGGCACAGAAGAAGCAAAATATTCTTTTGAAAAAGATTTATACACAATAAGTGTTATGGATGAAATTGAAAAAGGTATATAATTTTTATAATAACTTATGAGAGGAATAATTTAAAATGAAAGTTTTATTTGTTGGAATAGGCAGTATTGGAACAAGGCATTTAAAGAATCTTTCTAGCATCGCAAAAAAAGATGGGATTCATCTTGTTGTACATGCTTTAAGAAGCCGTTTATCTCCTTTAAGTGAGGAAGTGGAAAATTTAATAGATAAGCAAATCACCTCTTTAGAAGAGGATGATTATGATATAGCTTTTATAACAAATCCAACTAATTTACACTATCCTATTTTAAAAGATTTAAAAAACAAAGCGAAATTCTTTTTTATAGAAAAGCCTATATTTGAAAACTGCAGTTATAATTTAGATGATTTAAATTTAAATGAAAATAATGCTTATATTGCCTGCCCTATGAGGTACACAAAAACTTATGAAACCTTAAAAGATATTTTAAAAGATGAAAAGGTGTATTCCGCTAGAATTATTTGCTCTAGCTATCTTCCAGATTGGCGAAAAAATATAGACTATAGAAAAAACTATTCTGCAATTAAGGCTATGGGTGGCGGAGTTACTATTGATTTAATTCACGAACTTGATTATATGAGCGATTTATTTGGCTTTCCATTAGAAAGCTATAATTTTAAAGGCCAATATTCTCATTTAGAAATAGATAGCGATGATTTAAGTGTTTATATAGCAAGATATAAGGATAAATTAATTGAAGTTCACCTTGATTACATAGGAAGAGTGCCAAAGAGAACTCTTGAGGCTTTCACAAAGGACGGAACTATCGTTGCAGAATTTAATAAAGGCAGTGTGACTCTTCCTTCTTTAGAAGAAATAAACTGCAATGAAGATGCTAATGATAGATTTATAAAAGAAATGACATACTTTTTAAATTTAGTTAATAAAAAAGTTGAAAATAAAAATCCACCTAAAAATGCATACAAAGTTTTAGCATTAACTTTAGGTGAAGAATTAAATATTTAAAGGATAGTATTTTATGAAAAACATATTAATCACAATTTGCGGAAGAGCTGGCAGTAAAGGCTTTCAAAACAAAAATTTAAAAACTTTTTTAGATAAACCCCTAGTTTACTATTCTTTGTCTCCTGCATTTGATTTTAAAAATAGAATCACAGATGCAAACGTTGATATTATATTAAACACTGATAGTATAGATTTAATAAATTTAATAAAGGATAAATATCCTGAGGTTATCATTTTAAATAGAAAACCAGAACATGCAAATGATACATCTCCTAAAATGGAAGTTTTTCAAGACTCTTTAATGGAGATGGAAATTTCAAAAAACATTAAATATGATTATTTAATAGATTTAGATATAACAAGCCCACTAAGGCAGATAGACGATGTTTTTAATGCTTATGAATTAAAACTTAAAAGAAGTGATGCAGGCGTTGTTTTAACGGGCTGTCCTTCTAGAAGAAATCCATTTTTTAATTTAGTTAAAGATGATGGCGATAAAATCGTAAAATCCATAGACCTTGGAAGATTTACCGCAAGGCAAGAAGTTCCAAATACTTATGATTTAAATGCATCTATCTATGTTTTTGAGGCTAGTTTTTTAAGAGAAAACAAAACTGGCTTTATATGGGACACTAAGTGTGTTTTATCATTAATGAAAGACACAGGTGTTTTAGATATAGATAGTGAAGAAGATTTTGAATTAATGCAACTCGTTGGAAAATATTTTTTCACCGAAGTTGAATCATTTAAAAAGATAAGAGATAATATTCGCTAATATAGGATTTTATTTATGAAAAAACAAAACTGCTGTTTTACAGGGCACCGAGATATAAATGAAAATGATATTGAACTAGTTATTAATAGTCTTGAAGAGACCTTAGAATTTCTTATTGGCAACTTAAAAGTTTCAAACTTTTTTGCCGGTGGGGCTTTAGGGTTTGATACTATTGCAGCACTTTTAATTTTAAAACTAAAGGAAAAACACCCTCATATAACTTTAAATTTAATCCTCCCTTGTCGCGATCAATTTCGCTCTTGGAATTTAGATGATGTTAAAATATATCAAAGCATTTTAAAAAAAGCAGACACTGTTCAATTTATAAGTGAGAAATATACTATGGGCTGTATGCAAAAAAGAAATAGAGCGCTCGTTGATAATTCCGCTTACTGCATTTCCTATCTAAAAAAAGAAAGCGGCGGCACTTATTTCACTGTAAATTATGCAAAGAAAAAGGATTTGTTTTTAATAAATATTGAAGTTTAAAATATATACCTATAAAGAAATTCTGTAAATTAAAAAAATAAAGGAATGGCTTTTACCTTTCCTTTTATTTTTATTATAAATCAAGTATTTCTTTTGCTTTTAAAATAGCAACTAGGCTTTTTGAATCTTTTATTCTTCCATCATAACACATATTAACAGCCTCTTGAAAAGGCACTTTAAACACTGTTACAAATTCATCTTCATCTAGCTTTTGTTTTTCTAAATTAAGCCCTTTTGCAAGGTATATGTATAGAATTTCACTGCAAAACCCCACCGTTGGATACACTTCGCCAAGAGATATAAATTCACTAGCTGTAAGCCCTGTTTCTTCTAAAAGCTCTCTTTTAGCTGCAAGAAAAGGATCTTCTCCTATATCAAGCTTTCCTGCTGGAATTTCTATTAATTCCTCATTAAAAGGTGCGCGAAACTGTTTTATTAAGTATACATTATAATCATCATCAACGGCTAAAACTCCAGCTCCCCCATTGTGATACACAATCTCTCTTTTAGCTAGTTTGCCATTTTCTAATTCATTATCTAAAACTTTAACGGTGAAAACCTTTCCCTTAAAAATAATTTCTTCTTTAATTGTTGTTTCGATATGTTTTTTCATTACACACCTAGTCCCTTTCATTTTATATTTTAAAAAAACAAGGTTTCCACCTTGTTTTTTTATTTATAATTATATTTAAGCCTCGTTTAATACTTCCTCTTTATTCATCATTTGAAAATTTTTATAAACTAAAACCTTTTCAATTCTTCTATCTGCAACTTCTAAAACACGGAATACTAAATCTTTAAATTCCACCTGAGCATTATCTTCTTGATGTGGAATTTTTTCTAATCTGTGGATTATTAATCCACCAATAGTTTCAAATTCCTGCTCATCTAATTTATCTTGAGAAGCATCGTCAAGCTCAATATCAAATATTTCTAAAACATCTTCTATATACATAGATGCCTCGCAAATAGCAGAGCCATCTTCATACACAATAAATTGCTTTTCTTCTTTATCATATTCATCTTCAATATCGCCAACGATTTCCTCTAAAATATCCTCCATAGTTACAATGCCCGACGTTCCGCCGTATTCATCAACAACTATAGCTATCTGAGTTCTATTAACTTTAAATTGAAGAAGTAGTTCATTAGCCGCGCAAGACTCTGGAACAAACATAGCTTTTCTCATTAGATTTTTAATTGGCTGAGCAAGTTTTTCCTCATCATACATCGTTACCAATAAATCTTTTGCATATAAAACACCAATTATAGTGTCTATTCTTTTTTCATAAACTGGAATTCTTGAATACCCTTCCTCAATAGTTTTATGAATAACTTCATCACAAGTCATATCAGCCTCAAGTGCAAAAACCTCAGTTCTATGAGTCATTACATCTTCCGCTTTCATACTATTTAATTCAAAAATATTCTCTATCATTTCCTTTTGTTCTTCATCTAAAACTTCATCATCCGTCTCATCAACTAAAGCTATAACATCTTTTTCTGTTACATTTGATTTAACTGATAGTTTTGCCATTTTAAACACTCCATCAATAATAAAGTAGATAATAAATCCAAAAGTAATATTAAGTAGTGCTATAAATGGGGAAAGAATTTTTATTATCACCTTTGTTTTTTCATTTATAGCTATACCAATAGTATAAGCTGGAATTACTGTGAAAATAAATAAAGCCCCCAGCATTATCTGTGAGTTAAAAGAAAATTTTGGCAAAGTAAATCCTACTAAATAATAGAAATTAGCCATAAATATTAAAGCAGCACTAACTATAGATACATTTATCCCAGTTTTTGTGTCGCCATCGTATTCTTTTCCCTCATTTGCAATGTAAAGGCAGGTGATGATACTAATAATTAAATTGATTAAAAAATAAATAGTCCCTTCGGGGTCCATTTTCTGTTTCTCCTTTCGGTGTTTAGCTTATTAAATTATCCTTTTTAATAAGAAAAATTAAGTCTAGGGCCTCTTGTAGCTCTAAAATATAAAAAACTTAATTTTATAAATTCCTAATTATCTTACCATTTTTTATAAGCGATGTCAAATATCGGCTGCTAGGAATATTATTTTGTATAGTTATTTTGCTATAAAATTATAAAAAAATGTCAAATTAATAGATAAATAAATATTTAAAATGACGAATTTCAATTTTTCTCGCTATTTCATTAGATATTCCTTTACATACAATTAAAAAAGTGTTAAAATATTATACGTAACAAAGCATAATAACATGCTCAAATATAAGGAGGAAAATCCACTATGGCAAGAAGAAAAGTTTCCATGGATGGTAATACTGCTGCGGCTCACGCAAGTTATATCTTCACTGAGTTTGCTGGTATTTACCCAATTACACCATCATCTGTAATGGCAGATCTTACAGACGCATGGTCAGTTTCTGGCAGAAAAAACATTTTCGGTACAGAAGCTAAAGTTGTTGAACTACAATCAGAAGCAGGTGCTGCTGGTACAGTTCACGGTGCTCTACAAGCTGGTGCTCTAACTACAACATTTACAGCATCACAAGGCTTACTACTAATGATTCCAAACATGTTTAAAATCGCTGGTGAATTACTACCAAACGTAATTAACGTATCAGCTCGTACAGTTGCGGCTCACGCACTAAACATCTTTGGTGATCATTCAGACGTTTATGCAGCTCGTCAAACTGGTTATGCTATGATGGCTGAAACAAACCCACAAGAAGTTATGGATCTTACTGCTGTTGCACATCTTGCAACTATCGAAGGTAGAGTTCCAGTTTTAAACTTCTTTGATGGCTTTAGAACTTCACACGAAATTCAAAAAATCGAAGTTTGGGATAACGAACATTTCACAGACGTTTTAGATTTTGATGCTGTTGATGCATACCGTAAACGTGCACTTAACCCTGAAAGACCAGTTCTTCGTGGTACAGCTCAAAACGGTGATATTTTCTTCCAAGCAAGAGAAGCATGTAACACATATTACAACAACTTCCCTGCAATCGTTGAAAAATATATGGATGCTGTTAACAAAAAAATCGGAACAAACTACGGTTTATTCAACTACTACGGTGCTCCTGATGCTGATAAAGTTATCATCGCTATGGGTTCTGTATGTGATACAATCGAAGAAGTTATCGATTACAAAGTAGCAGCTGGCGAAAAAGTTGGTCTTGTAAAAGTTCGTCTATATCGTCCATTCGTTGCTGAAAAATTAATTGAAGCTATCCCTGCAACAGCTAAGAAAATCGCTGTTCTTGATAGAACAAAAGAGCCAGGTTCACTAGGCGAGCCATTATACCTAGACGTTGTAACTTCACTTGCAACTAAAGGTGCTATGGACGGCAGAACTGTAGTAGGCGGCAGATACGGTTTAGGTTCAAAAGATACAGTTCCAGCTGACATCTTTGCTGTTTATGAAAACTTAGCTGCTGATGCACCAAAATCAAACTTTACTATCTCAATTAACGATGACGTTACTAACCTATCACTAGTTTCTCCAGCAAACGTTCCTGATACAGCTGATAAATCAACTGTTTCATGTAAGTTCTGGGGACTTGGTGGTGACGGTACTGTTGGTGCTAACAAGAACTCAATTAAAATCATCGGTGATCATACTGAAAAATATGTACAAGCTTATTTCCAATATGACTCAAAGAAAACTGGTGGTGTGACAATTTCTCACCTACGTTTTGGTGATTCAGCTATTAAATCAACATACTACATCAACAAAGCTGACTTTGTTGCTTGTCATAACCCATCATACATCGTTAAAGGTTTCTCAATGGTGCGTGATGTTAAAC
>CAYJEK010000022.1:0-8494 GCA_964369205.1 uncultured Oscillospiraceae bacterium
AGATATTCTTGGCGAGAATAATCAAGTTCACTCAAAACATCATCTAATAAAATAATAGGATCAATTTCGCAAACGTTTGAGAATATATCGCTCTCTGCAAGTTTTAAAGCTAAAACAATACTTCTTTGTTGCCCTTGAGAGGCAAAATCTTTTGCTAAAACACCATTTATAAAAATTTCTATATCTTCTCTTTGTATTCCAACATTAGAATGGCCCATTTTTATATCTCTTTTTATAGAAGAAGATAATTTATTTAGCATATCTTCCTTTTTATCACTAAAAAATAAATAAGAAAAGCTTAATTCTTCTTTGCCTTTTGAAATTTCTTTATAGTAAAAACTTGCTTTTTTAAAAAGTTTTTCTAGGTATTCTTTTCTTTTTAGATATATTTCATATCCATAAGAGGCTAAAAAAGTGTTATAAACATCTAGTAAATCAAGTTTTTCCTTATCATCCTCTTTCATAGATTTTAAAAGAGAATTTTTTTGATTTAAATACTTATCAAAAGTTCTATAAGCTTTTAAGTAATTTGGATACAATTGGCATAATGCTGAATCTATTAATTTTCTTCTTAAAGAAGGAGCACCACTCACTAAAGAAAGATGGCTTGGTGCAAACACTACACATACAACATTTCCAAATAAATTTAAAGCTCTTATTAATTGGCCATTATTTATTTTTGCAAATCTTCCTTTTTTTCCTTCTTTATTAGAAATAATCACTTCAATAGTTTTTTCATCGCCCTTATTATCTAAAACAGCGGTAATTCTTGAAATATCGCTATTTAAATTAATTAAATCTTTATCTTTACTAGTTCTAAAACTTTTTGATCCGGATAAAAGCCACAAGCTTTCTAAAAGGCTTGTTTTTCCTTGTCCATTTTCTCCAGAAATTATATTAATATCTTTTGAAAAATCAACATCTGCAAACTTTATATTTCTAAAATTTACTAGTTTTAAATTTTTTATAAAAATTCTATCCATAAAAATTATTCTTCACTTAAAGCCACTGCTTTTAAAATAATATCTTCAAATTGAACAACATCTCCAGGATATATTTTTTTACCCCTTTGAGTGCAAACCTCTCCATTAACTAAAACATATCCATCAATAATCACATTTTTAGCTTCTCCACCAGATGATAAAACATTACTAAATTTTAAAAATTGCTGAAGTTTTATAAAAGGAGTATTAATTTCAATGTTAGTCATTTTTAAACCTCACAGGTAAAACTAAATAAATAAAGTCGTTTCCTTCTTTTGGAACAATTTTACAAGGAGATAAAGAGCCTGAAAATTCAAATTTCACTTCATCTTTTTTAGCAGCTTTAAGGGCATCTAGAATATATTTATTATTAAATCCTATTTCTAAATCATCGCCCTCTTTTAAAACTTCAAGTTCATCATAAACATTTCCAAGTTCAGTTGAGCATTTAATTTTAATTAAATTGTCATTAATAGTAACTTTTAGAGGATTTTTTAATCTTTCAGTAATAATTAATGAAACCCTTTCAACGGCATCTATTAAATCTTTAGTATCACAAACGGCACTAGAAACATAATTTTGTGGTACTGCTTTTTTATAATCTAAAAATTCTCCTTCTAAAAGACGAGAAAGTACTATATAATTCTCAGCATTAAATATAACAAAACGTTTGTTTGAATAAATTGTGATTTCTCCATCTTTATCGCTCACTATTTTGCGAAGTTCCATCATAGCTTTAGCAGGAACAATCATATAAAAATCGCCCTCAAACTCAAGTTCTCTCTCGCAAATTGCAAGGCGATATCCATCAAGCGCAACCATTGTTAGTTTATTTCCCTCAAGTTTTATTAAAACGCCAGTATGAGCTGGTCTTTTATCATCAGTTGAAACGGCATATATAACATAGTCTAGCATCTCAGAAAAAAGGCTATTTTTTAAAGTTATGCTGTTTTCTTCGTTAGGCGATGGAAAATCTGGATAATCAGATGGATCTATCCCTTTTATATTATATTCTGTTATTCCGCTTTTAATTTTGCAATTATAATTATTATCGCAGTCGATATCAATTTCATCAGTACTCATTTTTTTAACTATATTAGCTAAAAGATTTGCAGATAAAACAACTGTTCCATCAATTTCAACTTCACAAGGAATAGTAGTTTTTATTCCCATTTCAAAATCATATCCTGTTAAAGTTAAGGTATCATAGGTAGCTGAAAATAAAATTCCTTCAATACTCGCTAAATTACTTTTAGTAGCAACAGCTCTTTGAACTGTTTGTATAGCTTCGCTTAATTGATTTTTATCACAAACTATTTTCATAAATATTTAATCCTTTCTTGGGGTTTTTAAGTTTTAAACAGTAAAATATTTTTTTTAATTTAAAAATTTTAAAAAATTTATATTTTTTTCTAAAACACACTATCCTAAATTAGTAGTAGTAGTAGAGGCTGTTTAAATGTTTAAAAATATAAAAAAGCTTTTAAAAGTCAGTATTTTTTTAAAAATTTTCGAGTTTAATAATTGTTGATAAATTGTTTAATTAAACAACGAGGTTTTTAAAATGTTAATACTGTTGAAAACTTATGGTTTAATGTTGAAAGTTTTGTTAATAAAAAAGGCTATTTTATAAGGTTTTTACGTTTTTAATTATATCTTCTATAGTATCCTTATAAAAAACATCTTTTTCCATTCTATTTTTAACTTCATTTAATGAATAAACCACCGTTGCATGGTCTCTGCCATCAAATTCTTTTCCTATTTCAGCCATAGTCATCTGGCAAACTTCGCGAACGATATACATTGCCATCTTTCTTGCCTCTGAAATATTTTTCTTTCTTGATTTAGTTTTAATTTCAGCTGCAGGAACATTTGTAGAACGGCTAACTTCGAAAATAATTTTTTCTATAGTTGCAGGAATTGGAAGCTGCTCATTTAAAATATCTTTAATTGCAAGCTGTGCATTTTGAATAATAGGAGGTTTACTTTCAAGTTTTTTAAGAGCATCAAGTTTTTTTACAACACCCTCTATTTGTCTTATATTAGTTTTCACTTTTCCTGCTATAAATTCAATAACATCATTTTTTATATCAAGCTGTAATAAATCAGATTTTCTTTTAATTAAAGCGCATCTTGTTTCAAAATCAGGTGGCTGAATATCTGCAATAAGCCCCCATTCAAAACTATTTCGAATTCTATCTTCTAAAGATTTAATTTCCTTAGGTGGCCTGTCCGAAACTAAAACAATTTGCTTTTTAGCATTGTGAAGAGCATTAAATGTGTGGAAAAATTCCTCTTGAGTACTCTCTTTACCTGCGATAAACTGAATATCATCAACTAATAAAACATCTGTTTGGCGATACTTTGCCTGAAAATCATTTGTTTTATTTTCCCTTATAGCTGTTATAATTTCATTTGTGAATGTTTCTCCATCCACATATAAAATATTGATATTAGGATTATTCTTTTCAAGCTCTGCTTGAATAGCTTTTAAAAGATGGGTTTTGCCAAGTCCTGAATCCCCGTGAATAAAAAGAGGATTGTAAGCGGCAGCTGGCATTTGTGCCACGGCAATAGCTGCGGCATGAGCAAATTTATTAGTAGAGCCAATTATAAAGTTTTCAAAAGTGAAATCGTATTTCCCATCACTCACATTTTGAGCGGGAGATTCTACTTCCTCGCTAGAATTAACTTTTATAACAACTTGAACGGTGAAACCTAAAACATTTTCAAACCCTTCAACTAATAAAGGGATAAATCTTTCCTCGATAACTCCTTTTGCCCATTCATTGCCTATTTGCAAAGTGACAACTGAGGAAGATAAATCAACAGCTTCAAGAGGCTCTATAAATAAATTATAAGTTGCCCCAACTAATTTATCTTCGCAGTATAATTTCACTGCTAAAAAAACATCTTTGAATGAATTCATTAGTGTTAGTAGTCCTTTCTTTTAGTTTTTAAAAATTAAAAAAATTAATTTAAAAAACTATATCCTTTTCTAATTTTGTGCCATATATCTCAAAACAGCACACATACAATTAATTATAACATAAATATATAATATATACAATATAATTATACTATTTTTTACAATGAAATTTACTAAAAAATGCTCCTAAATATAAAAATTAATACTTTTTATCTTGACAAACTAATCATAGATAGTATATACTGTCTTAATGCAAGGCAAAAAGCTTTACAAAAATTTAAAATTGCCTTGAAAAGATTAGTTGGCAGCGAGGAATTTCCTTGTTTGCATATATAAAAAATAAAACAGGAGGACAAACCCTTATGAAAAGAACTTATCAACCAAAGAAAAGAACAAGAAAAAGAGTACATGGTTTTTTAGGCAGAATGGCTTCAAAATCAGGTAGAAAAGTTATCGCAAGAAGAAGAACAAAAGGAAGAGCTAAAGTTTCAGTTTAATTTTGCTTTCTTACTTACAAAGAATAGATAAGAAAAACCCCTGTAAGTAAGGCCACTTATTAAGTGGTCTTTATTTCTATTATGTTTTTTTATCTTAATGTTTTAAGAAAAATGAGGCAAAATTATGAAATTTAAAGCAATTTCACAAAATCGTGATTTTAAAAGAGGATATAAAAAAGGAGAGAGTTATATCTCCCCTTTAGTTGTTTGCTATGTTATAAAAAATAGGTATAATCATCTAAGAATAGGCATAACAGCCTCTAAAAAAATTGGAAATGCAGTTAGAAGAAATAGGGCAAGACGACTTATAAGAGAATCCGTTAGATTATTAAATTTAGATAAAAATAAAGGATATGATTTAATTTTTGTAGCAAGAAGTAAAACAACCTATTCTAATATGCAAAATGTTCAAAGAGATATTAAAAATCATTTAATAAAAGCGGGTATTATTTAAAAAAGGACTATACTATGATTAAAAAAATTGCTATATTCCCTATTAAAATGTATAAAAAATGCATATCCCCTCTTTTAGGAGATAATTGCAGATACTATCCCTCTTGTAGCAGCTATATGATAGAGGCTATAGAAATTCACGGTGTAATTAAAGGGCTGTTTTTAGGAATTTATAGAATTCTTAGATGCAATCCCTTTTCTAAAGGTGGACACGATCCTGTGCCACCTAAAAAAATTAAAAAATAGCGAAAATTTTTCGCATGGAGGAAAAAATGGATATTATTTCAATCCCACTGGGGTGGGTGATGAAATTCATTTATGATTTTGTAGGTAATTATGGCTTTTCACTAATACTATTTACCCTTTTTACAAAAATCATTTTACTGCCACTTACTATAAGACAAAAAAAGTCGATGATAAGGCAGAATGTTTTTCAGCCACTAATAAATGATATAAACAAAAAATATGCAGGCGATGCTCAAAAAAGAGCAGAAGAAATGCAAAAACTTCAGCAAGAATACGGCTTTTCAATAACTGCAGGCTGTCTGCCATTATTAATTCAAATGCCAATTCTTTTTGGTCTTGTAGATGTTATTTATAAGCCATTAAAGCATATAATTGGATTAAGCGATGTTGCTGTAGATGAATTAGCTGAAATAGCAAGAAATTTAGGGCTAATGTCATCTCAAGCATTTTCAGGCGAAGAGGCTGTTTTAATTGGATTAATTCAAAATAATTCAGCGCCGTTTGCTTCTGTTTTAGATGGAACATCTCTAACAGCTATACAAAACTTAAATCTAGTTTTCTTTGGAATAGATTTAACTGCTATTCCAACACTTGCATTTAATGTTTTACTAATTATCCCTATCCTATCAGTTGTAACAATGCTAGGATCAACTCTATTAAATATGAAACTTTCAGGACAAAAATTAGAAGGTCCTGCAAAAAACACTCTATTTATAACACCTATTATGTTCCTATACTTCTCATTTAATATGCCAGTAGGTGTTTCTTTATATTGGATATTCTCTTCATTCTTTACAATGGTTATAGATTTAATAATTAGATTATTTATAAACTTTAATAAAGAAAAAGCTAAAATCGAAGAAGAAATTAGACTTAAAAAAGAAGAGTTAAAACTGCAAAAGAAAGAAGCTCCAAAAAGAGTGGCAGCTCAAAGAGCAGCTCAAAAAGCAAAAGCTATTGAACTTGAAGATGATGGAATGAGCGATACACAAAGAGCTTTAGCAGAAGAAAGACTGCAAAGAGCAAGAGAACTTGATAGAGAAAAATATGGCGAGTAAAAGTTTTCAACGAGATTAAAAATAAATGTTTAAAACTTTTAAATTCAGCGATATACAATTTTAAGTAAATAAAAGGAATGGTGCAAAATGAGAGAAATCATTAAATCAGCCGCAACTGTTGATGAAGCCATTGAACTTGCTTTATCAGAGCTTGGGCTTACAAGAGAAGAAGTTACAGCAGAGGTTTTAGAATATCCTGAGAAAAAATTCTTTTTTAAAAAGCCAGCAAAAGTTAAGGTTTGCGAAATTAAAGAAGAACTTAGCATAAAAGAAATATTCACACAAGAAAAACCAAAACAAGAAAAGCCAAAAGCTGAAAAAGTAGCTCCTAAAAAAGAAGAAAAACAAGAAGCGAAAAAAGAAGCTATTCCTACTGCTAAAACAGAGGTAGAAACAGGCGAAGGAAATGAAAAACTAGAATATGCAGTTTCATTTTTAAAAGGAATCATAGGCCAATTCCACGATAAAGAATACACTGTAAACACAGTGAAAACTCAAAAAGGATACACAATTGAAATAGACGGCGATGAAATTGGAATGCTAATAGGAAGAAAAGGCGAGACGATGGAAGCTCTTTCATATCTTACTTCCCTTGCAGCAAATGGTTTTATTAATAATGATGAGAGAATCAGTGTTGATATAGCAAATTACCGCCAAAAAAGACAAGGAATCCTTGAAGATCAAGCAAAAAAAATCGCTCAAAAGGTTTTAAAAACATCAAGACCTTACACATTTGAAGCGATGAGCCCATATGATAGAAGAATTATCCATTCAGTTATCGGTGATATTGAGGGAGTGAAAAGCGAAAGCAAGGGAGAAGGCAGCCAAAGAAGAGTTGTAATTATTCCAACAGCCCCAAGAAAACCAAGAAGCAATAACAATTATAACAATGGAAAAAAACCATATCAAAAAAGAGGAAATAGAAACTTTGATAAAAAAGAAAACTCTACTCCTCAAGTTCAAAAAACAAGAGATGAAAAAATAAACGAAGATACAAAAACATCTCTTTACTCAAAAGTAGAACTATAATTTTAAAAGACGGTATTTATATACCGTCTTTTTTAATCCTATTTTTTAAACAAAGCTATAAAAATTTGTTTAAAACTTTCCCCTTGGCCAAAAATTAAATTAAAATGGAAAGGGGAAGAAAAATTATGAGTGCAAAAAAGGTTTTTTTTAAAGCATTTTTTTATTCGATGATTTTAATATCTTTTTTTTATCTCACACTTTTATATTTAATTAATTTAGATAATAAAACACAAGAGGCAGATATAAATAAAGAGGGTGTTGCTATATTAAATCCAGCGGTTGATGATTCAAAAAACATATTAATAGTTTTAGAAGGAAGTGAGAATGTATTTTTTTACATTTTAAATTTAAATGGTATTCAAAATAGAGTAAGCCTTATAAGTATACAAGATGAATTTTTATTAAAAGCAAATGAAAAAACACTTCTTGAAAGCTTTAATACAGCGGGAATAATGCAGGCATCTTTTGATTTATCTAAAGAATTTAATTTAAGCATAGATTATTATTTAGCTCTTGATTATAATGATATTATTAATTTATCAAAAGATTTTAATGATATAAATATAAAAAGTATAAGTGATGGAATGCCTAGCGCTTTAAAAGAATTATTATTAAATTCTCAGGAAACAATAGATATAAATAGTATTATAAATTTAATATCAAAAGGCGAAAATATCCTAAACACTACCGAGGGTATTGGATTTTTTAATGAACTACTGTTTTTTATTTTAAGAGACAATATATTTTTAATTGATGAGGGCTTCACAGAAAGCTTTAAAGATAATTTTTCTTATATACAAACTAATATAAACACTATTGCAATAGAAAAATTAACAAGGATAAATTCCTTTTTCTCTTTAGATAGAACAGTGTTTTTAAGAGAAATTATATTAGTGGATGATGAAAATTATCTAGAGAAGATAGATAATATCTATAAGAATTAAAACATTATTGAATAATTTATTTTCATAAGGTATAATTAAAATAAAAAGGTTAAACTATATATGAAGTCGTTAAAGAAATCAAAATATAATAAGATGAATGAAATACTAGAAAAAGAAAAGCCTTATAATGAAGAGTATTTATCAAAAATGTATATGTCAGTTATTGAGCCTAATTTTTTTACTATAATTATTCAAACTGCAATTGTATTAATTATTGCAATCGCTATACAACTATTAAGTAATTTTAGATATGAGGCAATACCGTTTTTGATGCCTGCTATAAGTGTTTTGCTGTTTAATACTGACGGCTACATTGGCCTTACTGAAAGTAGTTTTATAATATATTATTTAAGAA
>CAYJEK010000022.1:8594-32480 GCA_964369205.1 uncultured Oscillospiraceae bacterium
ACTGACGGCTACATTGGCCTTACTGAAAGTAGTTTTATAATATATTATTTAAGAAGTAAAAAAACTCTTACTATCCCCCTTTTAGAAATAGAAGATGTAAAAATAGAAAATATAAATTTTGAAAATTCTGATAAACCGATATCATTTAAATTTAATAATAAAAAGTATAAGTTTTTATTTCGAAATATAATAGTGAGTGGAGATATACCAGATCAAAAAGAAGAGATAAAAAAGCTGATTAATAAATTAATTAAGGTAGAAAATAAGATATAATAGAAAAGCTAGTTTTGTAATAAAAACTAGCTTTTTTTGTTTAAATATTCAAAATAAATATTGATATAGTCATAGTTTATTAATAATAAATTAACAATAAATTAAGCTAAAATAATACTTATCACGTTGTAAAAAATTGGTAATAATGCTATAATTTTTTATATAACACAGAATTTTTTATTGTATTTTAAGTATAAAGGAGAAAAAGATGAAGACGATTAAGGCGAAAATTTTAACACTGGCACTAGCGTTACTTATGGTTTCTATGTCGGTTGTGGGTATTTATGCAATTCAAGCTTTATATAATAGCACATTATATGCACTAGAAGAAGCAATGATGTCAACTATTCATGCAACATCTGATATGGTTGTAGCTCAGATTGAATCTTATACCGAAACAACAAAGCAGTTAGCTATTGATCCTATTATATCTCAAGAACTCCCAAGAGAAGGTGAACTTACTGCCGATGGGCGAACTCGTCAAGAAGTTGAAGATGAAATGTTAGCATATTTTGAAGAGATAAAGGCTATACATAATTTTGAATCTGTTCAAGTTTTTGATTCACAAGGCAACACAGTTTATCTTGATTTAAATGAAAGCGAGGCTCCATATTTTGCGGTTCCAAGAGATACGGGCGAAGTTTATGTAACAGATCCACTTTTAAGCCCAGAAACAGGAATGCTTACAATGGTGGTAGCAGCACCTATCTTTAATGATGCAAACAACTTTCAGGGTGTAGTTTTAATTGCTATAAACCCAACTGTTTTCTCAGAAATCACTTCACAAGTGGAAGTGGGAGAAGGCGCTACTACAACAATTATTAGCAGCGCAGGTAACACAATAGCTTTTAATGATCCACAGCTTGTTTTTGATTCATACAATACTATAGAAGAAGCAAAAGTAGATCCAACCCTTGTCCCTCTTGCAGAAGTAGAGCAAAAACTAATAAATGGCGAGGAAGGATTCCAAAGTGTTTCATGGGATGGAATGAATCAATTTATAGCATATTCAGGAATTAAAGAATCAAACGGATGGGGTATTTATATTTTAACTCCAGAAAACAACTTTTTAGCGCAAATGAATTCTTCAATAATTACTATAATTATTCTAGGTGCGATTATTTTTGCTGTATCAGTAGTAGTTATTATTCGTGCAGCTAATAAAATTTCAAAACCAATAGTTTTATGTGCAGATAGATTAACGATGCTCGCACAAGGCGATTTAAAAACACCTGTTCCAGAAATAAAAGAAAAAGATGAAACAGGAATTTTAGCAAAAGCAACAGAAGATATAGTTCATAATCTAGGAACTATAATAGGCGATTTAAATACAAATCTTGCAAAAATAGCACATGGAAATTTTGCCGTGGAAAGTTCTGCTAAAGAATACTATGTTGGCGATTTTACTTCCCTTGCAACTTCTTCAAAAATGATAGTTGAAAGATTATCTGAAACTATGAAGAAAATTAATGATGTTTCTCAGCAAGTTAATGCAGGAAATGCCATTGTTTCAGAAGGGGCACAGTCTCTAGCTCAAGGCTCAATCGAGCAAGCTTCTTCAATAGATCAATTATATCAAACAATGGATAAAATAGGAGAAATAGTTAGAAATACTGCCGAAAATTCACAAACAGCTAAAGAATCAAATGATAAATCTCAAGCAGCTTTAGGTCAAAGTAATCAGCAAATGCAACAAATGGTTGAGGCTATGGATAATATTTCTAAAAAATCAACTGAGATTAGCAATATAATTAAAGCTATTGATGATATAGCATTCCAAACAAATATACTAGCTTTAAATGCTGCAGTTGAAGCGGCAAGAGCCGGCAGTGCCGGTAAAGGGTTTGCAGTGGTTGCCGATGAAGTTCGAACACTTGCAACGAAATCTGCTCAATCTGCAAAAGACACAGCTGATTTAATTGAAGAAACAGTAGCAGCTGTTAAAGTTGGTAATAAAATTGCAAAAGAAACTTCAAAATCAATTAGTGTAGCAATAGAAAATGCAGATGTGTTAAGTGGTCTTGTTGATGGAATTGCAGATTCTTCACAAATTCAGGCAATGAGTGCACAACAAATAACAGCCGGAATTGAGCAAATTTCAGCAGTTATCCAAACAAACACTGCAACAGCAGAACAAAATGCTGCAACAAGTGAAGAACTAGCAGGTCAATCACATATCCTAAATGAATTATTATCAGAATTCACATTAAGAGATGATAATATAGTAAAAGAAGTAAGAGCGCTTCCAAATGATGAAAAGCAATTACTAGGGCAGTAATAAATTTCAATATTAAATTTAAAAAGCCGACATTATAATCTGTCGGCTTTTTTTATAGCTTTTTTTAATAATAATGGCTGAATAAGTGGATATGTCCAGCACTTAGGCAATTCATCAAAAAATTCAATCTTCTCTATTTCTAAATCAGGTAGTTTATCAAATTCAAATATATCTGCAAAATAAAGCATACCAAAACTTTCCTCGTTATCTTTTTTTACAGAGTATACACAGACAGGCTCTAAAATATATTTTATAGCGCCAGTTTCTTCAAAAAGCTCTCTTTTAGCTGTATTATAAATTAATTCATTTTCTTCTCTATGTCCGCCAGGGCACTCATAAGTATTTCGCTCCTTATGTTTGCAAAACACCCACCTGCCTTTATATTTTGAAACAATTACTGCAAATTTTAGTAACTTATCTTCTACAGCCTCATAAAATTTTACTTCGAGCATTTAATATCTCCTTTTATCTAAAAGAAAAAAAGAATGGCAGAAAAACCATTCCTTTTTATTATAAAATTAATTAGTAACTTCTAAAACTTTATATCCCTCTTCTTCTATTGCCTTAATAAGAGTCACTTTTAAATCTTCGCTCGCTGTTAGAGTTGCAAAGTTTCCTTTTAAATCAACTTTAACATCGCTCACTCCCTCAACATCACTTAAAGCATTAAAAACTGCATTTTCGCAGTGTGGACAAGTCATACCTTCGATTAATAGTTTCATAATAAAAATTCCTTTCAATTTTATGTATTTTAATTATTATATCATAAAATAATAATTAAAAAACGATTTTTTTATTTTTTATTTATAAGCTGTAAAATTTCTTAGCCTTAAAGCATTACTTACAACAAAAACACTTGAAAAGCTCATAGCAAGAGCAGCAAAGTCAGGAGTTAATTTTAAATTAAAAGCAGTAAAGAAAATTCCTGCGGCTATTGGAATTCCAATAATATTATAAATAAATGCCCAAAATAAATTTTGCTTTATGTTTTTAATAGTAGCTTTACTTAAATTAATAGCCGAGGCAACGTCTACTAAATCATTTTTTATTAAAACGATATCTGCGCTTTCTATTGCAATATCAGTGCCAGCGCCTATTGCAATGCCAACGTCGGCACGGGCAAGTGCTGGAGAATCATTCACTCCATCCCCAACCATTGCAACAATGTTGTCCCCTTCTTGAAATTTTCTAACGATGCTCTCTTTTTCTTGCGGAAGTACATCGGATATAACATTTGTAATACCCACCTGTTTTGCTATACTCGTTGCAGTTTTTTTATTATCTCCTGTAAGCATAACTACTTCAATGGATAAATTATTTAATAATTCAACTGCTTTTTTACTGCTATCTTTTATTTTATCACTAGCTGTTATAATTCCAATTAGTTTATTATTTTTAGCAAAAAGTAAAGGAGTTTTTCCCTCATTTGCAAAATCTTCAAATTGATTTTTATAGCTTTGTATATCTATTTTAAATTCAGAGAACATAAATTCATTTCCAGCAATTAATTCATCCCCTTCTATATTAGCAAAAACTCCTTGTCCTGCGATACTTTTAAAATTCTCTGTGTTATAAAGAGAGGCATTATTTTCTTTTGCATAGCTAGTTATGGCAAAAGCTAAAGGATGCTCGCTCTGATTCTCAAGGCTATAAGCTAGATTTAAAAGCTCTTCTTTTTCTATATTTATAGGGATAATATCGCTCACTTCAGGAGTGCCGTTTGTTATAGTTCCTGTTTTATCTAAAACCACAGTTTTAACATTATGAAGTGTTTCAAGTGCTTCACCTGATTTTATTAGAATTTTTTCCTGTGCGCCTTTTCCTGTTGCCACCATAATTGAAACAGGTGTTGCAAGGCCTAAAGCACAAGGGCAAGAGATAACTAAAACTGTTATCGCAAAAGATAAGCTTTGCTCAAAATCGCCAGCAATTAAATACCAAGAAATAAATGTGATAAGTGAAATAAGCATAACTATAGGAACAAAAACTCCTGAAATTTTATCAGCAAGCTTTGCTATAGGAGCTTTTGTGGCAGATGCTTCTTTAACAAGGGCTATTATCTGCATAAAGGTGGTGTCTTCGCCAACTTTGTTTGCGGAAAATTTAATATATCCGCCCTTATTAATGGATGATGCGATAACTTCATCACCTACATTTTTTAAAATAGGAATACTCTCCCCTGTGATACTAGCCTGATCAAAAGAAGCGCTCCCCTCTATTATAACACCATCAACAGGCGCTATCATACCATTTTTAACGATAACAACATCACCAACTAAAACTTCTTCAGATGGAATAGTTTTTTCAATTCCATCTCTTAAAACAAGAGCTGTTTTTGGAGCTAAATCTAGTAATTTTGAAATAGCATCGGTTGTTTTTTGGCGGCTATTGCTTTCTAAATACTTCCCAACAGTAATAAGGGCTAAAATAGTGGCAGCAGCCTCAAAATATAAATCCATATGATAAGAGGCAACTAAATCCATATCGCCATTTGCTATCCCATAATTTATACGAAAAATTGCAAATATACCATAAATAAGGGCACTAGAAGAGCCAACCGCGATAAGGCTATCCATATTAGGAGCTAAAGAAAATAAACTTTTAAATCCTTGAATATAATATTTTCTATTAACGAATATTATAGGAATAGCAAGAAGAAATTGAATAAATGCATAGGAAGATGCACCCTTATGCCCCACTAAAAATTCAGGTAGTGGCGCGCCCATCATACCGCCCATTGAAATATACATTAATGGAATTAAAAATAAAATTGAAACAATAAGACGGAATTTTAACTGCTCACTCTCTTCTTTAACTATGTCAACAGCCATTTCCTTTTCTTTTTTTTCAGCTTCTTTTTTAACTTCCTCAATTCCATATCCCGCTTTTTTAACAGCAGCATAAACTTTTTCTAAATCCTCATTATTTTCTAAATTAAGGCTCATAGAATTAGTTAATAAATTTACTGAAACATCATTCACCGTACTAATTTTATTAACAACTCTTTCAACTCTTGCAGAGCAAGCAGAACAGGTCATACCTGTTATATTAAAATCTTTTTTCATTTTAAAATAATTCCTTTTTTAAATATACTAATTAAGTATATTTTACAATTTTTATAAAAAAAAGTAAAGTGGGAGGTGATTAAATCACCACAATTTTTAAAAAAATATATACAATTAACATATTTTTGGTATAATATATGTAGATATAAGTTCATTATACTAATGTAAGGAGAATATAAATGGAAAAACAAAAATTGAAAAGTATATATTTATTGATAACATTTACAATTATATTATTTTTTTCAGTTCAAAATTTGGGGCTGGTTTTAACGGGGACAAAAAGTCTTGTAGCGGTAGTAAGTCCTATAATAAATGGCGGGATAATAGCTTTTATATTTAATATCCCTATGCAAAAATTAGAGATGGGGCCATTAAAAAATATTAAAAAAGCAAAAAGAGGAATAGCTTATATTATAACTCTTATATCATTTATAGTATTTTCTATAGCATTAATATCAATTATAATTCCCCAAGTTATAATTTCGCTCACACAGATTTTAAAAAGTCTTGAGGGGCTGTATAATCAGTTGCCTTTAATTTATGCCGAAATAGAAAAATTATTGCCGAGCATTGAAGAGTATGCAGATATAAATTGGGATGAAATTTTAAATTTAATAACTAGCGGACTTCAAAACATTGTAGTTACAGTGGCAAGCGGAGTTACAGTATTTTTAAGCAATCTTTTTGGCGGAATAGTAAATTTTGTTTTAGCTTTTATTTTTTCTATATATCTTTTATTCTCAAAAGAAAAGGTTTATACAGCAATTAAAAAACTATTATATGCAAGCTTTAAAAAGGAAAAAATGGACAAAATTTATAAGGTTGCAAATTTAACTAATAAATCATTTTCATCCTTTATCCTAGGACAGGTAACAGAGGCTGTTATCGTTGGGGTTATATTTATTATCGCAATGAGCATTTTAGGTTTTGATTATGCTGTTTTAATAAGTGTTATTTTAAGTGTTGGCTCATTAATTCCTATCTTTGGCTCAACAATAGGATGCATTATAGCAATGTTCTTCCTTGCAACGGTGAGTATACCTCAGGCTCTATGGTTTTTACTAGTATTTTTAATAATTCAGCAGCTAGAAGGAAATTTAATCTATCCATATGTCGTTGGAAACAAAGTTGGAATACCAGCAATATTAGTTTTTATATCAGTTTTAGTAGGCGGAAACCTCTTAGGACTTATAGGAATGATAACATTTATCCCTATCTCAGGTGTTATCTATACATTACTAAAAGAATTTGTTGAATCAAAAGAAGATTTAGCTAATATTAAAGAAGAAGAAGTTTAAAATCTAATTATAAAAGAATGGCACTATACTGCCATTCTTTTTTTATAAAAAAGTTTTTAAACATTTCATCAATAATTCAACAATTAATTGTTGAAACGAAACTATTATCCATGTTATAATGGTAGAAAATAATACTAAATTATAAAAAATTGCCGTCTTTTTTACGTAAAGTAAAGTTTTAAACAATGTTTTCAACACAGTGTTGAAAACTTTTCAATATATGAAAACACTGATAAATACTAGCTTTTTAAAGAAAAATATAAAACTTATAACAAAAGTATAAACTACAGTATTACAGATAGTTGATTTTAGCATAAAATTTATAAAAAAAATATGGTTTTTAACATCATCATAAAAAAATGTTGAAAACTTTAAAAAATGGTTGAAATGTTTAAAAGTATGTTGAAACTGTTTAAAACTACTCACTTTTCAACAAAATTAACGAAAAAATTAATATTTTTTGGCAGAAATGAAGAAAATACAATCATAATGAAGGAGAATTTAGATGAAAAATATTGAAAATATAATGCTTGAAAATAAAATAAAAGACTATTCTTTTATCAGTTTTCAACATTTAAACATTCTAGATGTTAAATCTAAAGAGCGAATTCCAGATAATTCTAAGACAGTAATTGCTTGTGTTTTCCCTTATTTTACAAATTGTTCACAGAATGGTAATATTAGTGCTTATTGTGCAGTTCCTGATTATCATACTGTTATAAAAAAACAACTAAAGTCCATATGCGAAACTTTAAAAACATTTTATCCAGATGAAGAATTTGAATACTTTGTTGATGCATCACCAATAGATGAGGTTGACATGGCTGCAAAAGCAGGGCTTGGAGTTGTTGGAAAAAATTCTTTACTGATAACTAAGGAATACGGCTCATTCGTTTTTATTGGAGAAATAGTTACAACACTTAAAATAGAAAATGAAGTAAAAGAGAAAAAGGCTTGCATCGGCTGTGATTTATGTATAAAAAATTGCCCAGGAAATGCAATAGATGAAAATAAAGTAAACACAAAATACTGCGCAGGTGCATTAAATCAAAAAAAGGGTGATTTAGAAAGCTTTGAAAAGGATATTATAAAAAAATGCGGGCTTATTTGGGGCTGTGATATATGCCAATTAGTTTGCCCTTATAATAAGGATTTAAAAGATGTAGAAAATGAATTTTCAAAAGATATTATAAAAAACATAGAAAAAGAAACAGTGCAAAAGATTTATAAAAAAAGAGCTTTTGGCTTTAAAGGATTAAAAATTCTACTGAGAAATTTTGATATACTAAAAGAAGATGGATAAGATATAAACTTATCCATCTTTTTTAATATTCCACATTATAAAAATCGCAAATTGCCTTATAGTAAATTTCAGCAGATTTTTTAGAGCCTTCATCACTAGCCCAGTTTTCAACGTCGCTGTAATTACTAATAAAGCACTGTTCAATTAAAACACTTGGACAGTTCACCTTATCCACTATTCCAAAACTCTTACTACTGCGAACCTTATCATTACTAGAATCAACAATTGTTTTATCATTTCCACTATAATAAGCAAATTTTATGCCGTTTTCCCCTCTTAAAGTGTGCCCATTTTCTTTCATACTATTTGATATTAAATAAGCAAGTTTTAAAGAATCCTCATAAAAAACTCGCCCTGGTGGAGTGGGAAAACATTCAAAGCCGTGAGTAGATTTTGAGGAATCAGAGTTTGCGTGTATACTGATAACTAAATTTGCGCCAATCTCGTTTATATACTCGGATCTTTGTGAAATGGTTTTATCCTCATTTAAATCCTTTGTAAAAACAGCAGCAAAACTCTCGTTAGCATTTAATAAATTATATAAATAGGTGCTGGTTTTATTTATAACTTCGGTTTCATTTATTATTTTAATAGCTCCTGTATCCTCGCCCCCGTGTCCAGGATCTATAGCTATTATAATTTTTTCTGTTTTTGTGTTGTAGGCGGCAGATATAGAAATAGTATCTCTTTCGCACAGTGAAATTCCATATAAAAGCTCATTAAAAGTGAGTGTATTAAAAGTTGTAGAGAATAATAAAATAAATACTAAAAGAAAAATATACTCTTTATAAAAGGTTTTCAGGGTGAGCAAAATAGTAGCCCTCCTTTATAAGTGTTGTTATAAATTCATCTAAAATATTAGTGTTTGTAGTGCTTTGCGGATGCAAAAGAATAATTGCCCCATCGTGAACTCTTGAATATAGAGTTTTTAGAGCATCGTCATAAGAAGGCTGATTTTCAGTGTCCCAATCAACATAAGCAACCGACCAAAAAACAGTGTTATACCCTAAATCATTTGCCCATTCAAGATTTTCTATAGTAAATCTTCCCATTGGTGGACGATAAAATTTATATTCAAGGGTGGTATTTGTGTATTCTAAAAGAGTTTTTTCCATATTTAAAATTTCATTTGTAAAATCTTCCTTATTTTTTTCATACATATGAGGGTGCGAGTGGGTGTGATTTCCTATAATATGTCCATTATCAATAATATCCTTTGTTAAAGAGGGGTTTTCTATAATATAATCTGAAACTAAAAAGAAAATAGCTGTTATATTATGCTTTTTTAAAACACTTAAAATTTCTTGGGTGTTTCCATTTTCAAATCCTGCATCAAAAGTGAGGTATAGATTTTTTTTATTAAATTCATCATAAAAAAGAGCATTATAATCTAAAAGCTTATCATTTTCAAAATTTGGAACAGGCACAGCATTTTCCTCTTTAAAGGATAATCCCCATTTTATTAAATCGCTATTTGCCATAACAGCTTGTGATTCTTTATTAAAATCTTTATAAGAAAACCCAAAAGAAAAAAAGAAGATTAACAGCATAATAAAGTAAATTCTATTTTCATTTTTTTTAGTCATACACTAATTCCCTTCATTTATAATATTAAAACATACCCTCTTTTAAATAATTATGATAAATTTTGCTTTTTATGAATAAATTCCTATTGAAAACTAGTATGAAAAAATAGTATAATTAAATACTACGCATAAAATATCAAAATATTTTATAGCAAAGGGTATAAAGAGGGAAAAATATATATGAAAAGGTTTTTGGCATTGCTTTTATGTGTGATACTATTTATTAGCTATCCCCTATCATTAAAAGCAAGCGCTAATGCAGCTGCTCCAAGCATAATCTCTGAAACAGCAGTTTTAATAGATGCGGCCACTGGACAGGTGCTTTATGATAAATATAAAGATAAAACTATGTATCCAGCGAGTATAACAAAAATACTCACTGGTCTTTTAGCTTATCAAAATGAGGATATGGGCGATTATATAACAATGAGCTATGAGGCAACTCACTTTACTGAAAATGTAACTCATATTGCGCTAGTTCCTGATGAAGTGGTTTTACTTGAAGATGCAATGTATGCTCAAGGGATAGTGTCGGCTAATGATGCGGCAAACGGAATAGGTGAATATGTTGCAAAAGGAAGTATTGCAGATTTTGGAGTGATGATGACAGAATATGCGCATAGTATAGGAGCTACTAATTCAAATTTTACAAATCCGAGCGGACTTCCAGATGATAATCATTATACAACGGCATATGATATGGCACTTATCGCAAGTGAGGTTGTAAAATATCCTGATTTATGTAAATACTTTTTTACAAATCGCCATCAAATGCAGGCAACTAATTTAAGTGAGAGTATATATCTAAATTCAAAGAATGAATTTATTAATGGAGTTGATTATTACGAGGGTGTTTTTATGACAAAAGACGGCTGGACAAGCGATGCTCAGCACACCCTAGTTACCGCGGCAACAAGAAATGGAATGACTTTAATTGCTGTTGTTATGAAATCCTCAAGTACAGGAATAAAGTATGAGGATACAAAGAAATTATTTGATTATGGCTTTTCAAATTATTCAAGTCTTAGTATTCCAAGTGATTATATAGAGCTTTCAGCACCAGAGAGAATAAACACTGATTCCACGGGTAAATTCTACATAGAAAAAGATAGTATAACAACTAAAGGCGTAAATTTAACAGCGGCAAATGGCACAACTATTGATAATATAGAAATTCAGTATACAAATTTGCAGCCCGATTACACAACAGAAACCGCAACAATGGATATTAACTTTAAAATAGGCGATGAAGTGATAGCCACGGGAATTGCAAATGCAAAAATCTCCGAAACAAGGGTGGCGGGGATAATTATAGAAAGAGATCCACGAACTCCAATAGAAAATATATCTATAATGATAATGTTTGCCTTTTTAGGATTTTTAGCTGTTGTAATTTCAGAAACACTTATTAATAAAAGAGTATAAAAAAATGTGACTTTATAAAAGTCACATTTTTTATTATAAACTATAAAACAACTTCCCCGTTTAAATTTATAAACACTTCTGGGATTTCTCCTTGATTTGAAAACTGCATTGGAGAAAGAACAGCAGCATAGCTGCCAGCATTATTTATAGAAATTAAATCGCCTATATCTAATTTTTCAATTTCTAACTCTTTTTTTATAACGTCTGTACTTGTGCATAAATTGCCAACTAAGGTAACGGTTTCTTTTTCTATATTAGAAGTTATCGCTTCAAAAGAAAATGCTGATTTTGAAGTGAATAACGGCTCACTAGCAAAAGGATTTTCTTCTTTTGAATAGCTTAGGATTAGCTGCTCCATACTTGGGCGAATAAAGCCATTTAAAGTGTTATGTAAAATAACATACTTTGTGTTTCCGCTTATTTTAGTATCGGCAACCTTTGTTATGTATTTTCCAGCCTTTCCAGCTATAAATCTGCCAGACTCAATAATTAAAAGAATATCTTTGTATTCATTTTTAAATTCAGCAGCTCTTTTATCAAAGTATTCACCTAAAACTTTTAAATTTAAAGGAATGTCGTCTTCTTTATAATCAATTCCAATACCTGAGCCAAAATTTATAAATTTTAAATTTTTCTCAGCTTTTTGAATAAATTTTTTAGCTAATAAAAAGATATTATCATAATAAGCTTTTAAAATATCTAAATTTAACTCCTGGCTTCTTAAATGAACGTGTATACCTGTAATATTAATATTAGAAAGATTTTTAAATTCATCTAATTTTTCAAAAAGTTGATTTTCATCAATACCAAACTTTGATGGGATAAATTCATTAGAAAAAAAATTAAAATTAGGGTTTATACGAACACCGATATCTGCACACATCCCTTTTTCTTTTGCAATTTTATCTATTAAAAAAACTTCGTTTATGCTGTCTGCGATAATAGTTGAGATTTCAATAGAATTTTTAATATCATTATAGGATTTGCCAGGTGCTGAATAATAAATTTCCTCTTTTTTAAGTCCGTTTTCAAAACTTTGCATCACCTCATTAAGGCTTGCTGCATCTGTACCTATATTTTCTTTTAAAACAGAATTTGCCACTTTTTTATGCGGATTTGTTTTTAAAGAGTAGATAAAATAAGCTGATTTAAAATTATCTTTTAATTTATTAACATTCTCTTTAAGAGTTTTCTCATCATAAACATAAAAGCTATTATATTTACTCGCAATTTCTTTAATTGAATTTAAATTATTCATATAGGTATCCTTTCAAATTTTAATACTTTGGTAAAACAGCACTCTCTGAAAAATCTTCCATATCAAGAGTTAAGTTTTTATTATAAAATGGATCTGATAATAAATCGGGATGCTTTTCTTTTAATCTTTTTCGCTCTCCCTCAAATCTTTCCTTTTTCTCTTTATTCTTATCACTCCCTCTTGATTTTGATTCGTGGTGATAAGCCATAGAATAAGGAGTAAAGATAATCTTAAAGCCCATATCTCTTACCATTAAACAAAAATCAACATCATTAAAAGCTACTTTGAATTCTTCATCCATACCGCCCACTGCATTAAATGCCTCTTTTGACACTAAAAGGCAGGCAGCAGTAACACAGGATAAATTTTGAACACAGGATAAACGGAACATATATCCGCTTTTATAGCGAGGGTGATATTTATGGCTGTGTCCTGCAAATCCGCCAAGCCCAGTGATAACGCCTGCATGCTGAACGGTGTTATCAGGGTAGTATAACATAGAGCCAACTATGCCCACTTTATCTCTTTGTAAAAGTGATACCATTTCATAAAGCCAGCCCTCATTAATAATTTCAATATCATTATTAAGCATTAAAAACATATCGCCATTTGCATTATCAATAGCATAGTTATTAATTTTTGCAAAATTGAAATCACCTTTATAGTATAAAACTTTTAAATTATCGTATTTTTCTTCTATCTCTTTATAAAATAAAAAAGTTTTTTCATCCACTGAATTATTTTCAGCTATAATAACTTCAAAGTTTTTATAAATTGTTTTTTTGTAAACTGATTCAAGGCAAAGAGATAAATCTTCTATATGGTCTTTATTTGGAATAATAATAGAAACTAAAGGATTCCCTTTTACTTTATAATCAATTTTATATGTGCTATCAAAAAGCCCTTTTTTAGCTTCGCCCTCGATATTCATTCTTTTTAAATGTTCATTTAAAGCATTAATTGCATTTTGTGTAACATAAGGCTTTGCACCAGTGCCAGAAGAAGTTGAATTTTCGTGAACCCTCCAGTAGTATAAAACTTTTGGTATATGATAAAAATTTGCGCCCTCTTCATATAATTTTAAGAATAAATCGTGGTCTTGTGCGCCGTTAAATTCGCTCGATAGTCCGCCCACTTTTAAAAATAAATCCTTATTTATAGCGGTAAAATGGCAGATGTAATTACAGTTTGTTAGATAGTAATAGCTAAAATCAGGCTTAAAATGAGCAACTATTGGATTTTTAAAATCGTGTGAGAATAAAGCTTCATCAGAATAAACTACCTCGGATTTTGTTTTATCTATAGCTAAAACAATTTGATATAAGGCATCAAGAGATAAAACATCATCATGATCTGCTAAAGCGATGTAATCGCCTTTTGCAAGTTTTACTGCTTCATTTGTGTTTTGAGAAATGCCTTTATTTTCATCTAATTTTTTATAAATAATTCTTTCATCATTTAAATTTGTTATAAAATCTTTAATATAAGAATGATTTTCATCGCTAGCGTCTGCGAGGATTAGCTCTTTATATTGATAACTTTGATTTAAAAAGCTATCAATATACTCTTTTAAATGATTTTTATTAGTGTTGTATAAAGGTGTTACAATGCTTATTAGTCCGTCTTTTAAAACACTTGATTTATAATCTCTTTGCTTTAAAAGTTCAGCTTCTGGCACTAAAAATCTTCCTTTTTTAGCCCTTAGTCTTCTTTTAAAAAAGGCGGTGGCTCTTTTAATAGTTCCCAAAAAACCTTCCTCTTTTATATAATTAAAAAACAAGGCAACTAGCTCTTTAAATCTTTTTATTTTAAGCATTTATTTATACCCATAGTTTTCATAAAGTAGTGTAAAGTGCGCATTATAGTATGGATCATTATAATTAAAAAATTCTTTCCACTTTTTAAAAAACTCTTCCTTTTCTTTTTCATATCTTAAATTAGGCTTTTCTCCCTCATCAAGACCTCTAGATTTTGATTCGTGATGAAATGCAAGGCAGTGAGGAGTAAAAACATTTAAATATCCCGCCTTATATAAATTTAAGCAATAGTCTACATCGTTGTAAGCAACGGCGAAAATCTCCTCATTTAAAGGGAATTTTTCATATAAACTCCTTTTTGTCATAAGGCAAGCACCAGTAACGGCAAGATAGTTTTGAGTAGTTACTAAGCGGTATAAATCGCCAGTAGTATCATGCTTTAGCCCCTTGTGGCTGTGTCCTGCAGAGCCATTTATCCCAAGGATAACTCCTGCGTGCTGAATAGTGTTATCAGGGTATAAAAGCTTTGCGCCAACAGCGCCAACATCACTTCGCTGAGAATAAGAAAGCAATTCTTTTATAGCATTATCTTTTAAAAATTCAATATCATTATTTAATAAAAGGATGTGCTCGCCATTAGAATTTAAAACTCCAAAATTGCAAATTGCAGAGAAATTAAAAGAGCCTTTATAATAAATCACTTTTAAATTATCGTATTTTTCTTCTATCTCTTTATAAAAATTAAATGTTTCTTCATTAGTAGAATTATTTTCAACTACAATAATTTCAAAATTATCATATCCAGAATATTTATAAACACTTTCAATACATTTTTTTAAATCATCAATATGGTCTTTATTTGGAATAATTATTGAAACAAGCGGATTATTAATAATATCATACTCTATTTTATAGCTCCCATTATCCTTGCCAATAAAAACCTTGCCTTTTAAATCTAGCCTTTTTAAATGATCTTCTATTGCTCTTTTGCCTGCTTCAAAAGCATAAGATTTTGAAGACATATCACTTGCAGTTGAATTTTCATGACTTCTCCAAATATATAAAACAAGTGGGATATGATAGATTTTTTTTGCTTTTTCGCTTAAACGAAGAATTAAATCAAAGTCTTGTGAGCCATTATATTCTTTCTTTTGAAAAGGGCCTACCTCATTAAAAAGTTCTCTTTTAAAAACTAAAAAATGAGTGATGTAATTTAAATTTCTTAAATAATCAGGCGCAAAATCTATTTTAAAATGAAATTGCACTAGCTTTTTTAAATCAGCAGATAAAACTATCTCATCGCTATAAAGTAAATCAGCATTAGAAATATTTATCGCCTTAACATTTTCGTATAAGGCATTTTCATATAAAACATCATCGTGATCTAAAAGAGATATATAATCGCCAGAAGCTATTTTAAAGCCCTCATTAGTGTTTTCGCTAATAGATTTATTTTCTAAAAGCTTTTTATAAATAATTTTATTTGAGTTATATGAATTTATAATAGGCAGTAAATCTTTTTTATCTGAAGCATCAACTAAAATAAGTTCAAAATTTTGATAGGTTTGATTTAAAACACTCTCTATCATCTCCTTTAAAAAATTAGTGGGAGTGTTATATAAAGGCACAACCACACTAATTTTTGGCATAAGAGTAAAAATGGCTTCTCTTTGTGCTTTTAAATCCTTTTTTAAAGGTATGTCACTGCGGAATTTAAAAACATCGCCGTTTGTCATTAATTTTATCCTAAAATCAATTTTTCTAAAAGTTGACTCAAAACCCTCTCTTTTAAATGAAATTACCCCTCTTTTTACAAGAGAGGTTAATCTATTAAGGTTTAAATTTCGTTTTAAAAATTTTAAAGGATTGTCTTTTAAAGTTTTATTATCACTCATAAGAAAAACTCCTTATTAATATTTTTCGCTATATGCTTTACAAATATCTTTAGCGTTGCCAGTCATAATCACTTTGCCTTTTTCAAGCCAAGTTGCCTTATTGCAAAGGGATTCAATTTGATGAATAGAATGGCTCACTAAAATAACAGTGGTGCCTTTTTGCATTAAATCTTTAATTCTATTTTCGCACTTTTGCTGAAATGTGTAATCTCCAACGGCTAGTATTTCATCGGCTATAAGAATATCAGGCTCTGTAACGGTGGCTATAGCAAAAGCTATACGAGCAACCATACCAGAAGAATAATTTTTTAAAGGTACATCTAAAAAATCATGAAGTTCTGAAAATTCCACTATATCATTAAATTTTGAATCCATAAATTCTTTACTAAAGCCTAAAACAGCGCCGTTTAAGTAAACATTTTCTCTAGCTGTAAGCTCCATATCAAAGCCCGCGCCAAGCTCTATTAAAGGAGCTATAGTCCCCTCTACAGAAACTGAGCCACGTGTTGGCTTTAAAACACCGGCAATAGTTTTTAAAAGTGTACTTTTGCCAGAGCCATTAAGCCCTACAAGGCCATACACATCGCCCTTTTGTATATCAAAGCTAACATCATTTAATGCCCAAAATTCTTGGAATTTTAAACTACCATTAAATCGTTTTATAAAAAATTCTTTTAAACTGTCAACTTTTTCGCTAGCGAGATTAAATCTCATACTAACGTTTTGTATTTTAACTACATTATCCAATTTAGTACTCTTTCCTCTCTTAAGAAAAAATTAAAATAACCTTTAATTTTAGATGTATAAAATAAAATTATCTTGGCTTTTTTTGAAGGTGTAAAGACCAATTATTATAGAAATAATTGAAAAAATAGTGCATGCCCCTATTTGTATAAGGCTTGGCACATTTCCATATAAAACTATTTCTCTAAATGTTATAACAAACCAGTATAGCGGATTTAATCTATAAATTGGTGCAATAATTGAGCCGTGAATCATTTCTTCTGGATAGAAAATAGGCGTCATATATGTGAGCGCCATTATTAAAATCGACCAAAAATGCATAATATCTCTAAAATACACCGCAGCAGAAGATAAAAACATACCAACTCCCAAATTAAAAACGAATAAAAGGGACATTGGGATTATAACAAGTGGCAAAGTTATATGAAAAGTAGCGCCTGTTAAAACCATAACTAAAAATAGTGCAACTAAAGAGAAAAGCATATTTATAAATGAAAAACACACCTTTTCAAGAGGGAATATGTATTTTGGAACATACACCTTTTTTATGAGTGCAGAGGAAACTAAAATACTCCCCATAGCATTTGTTGTGCTTTCACTAAAAAATGTAAACATAAGTTGCCCGCATAATAGGTAAACAGGGAAATTCTCAATTTCAGATTGAAAAAAGAAAGAGAAAACAGCTGTCATAACTAGCATCATAAATAATGGATTTAAAACACTCCAAGCTATACCTAAAACGCTCCTTCTATATTTAACTTTTATATCTCTTGATATTAGGTTTTGCAAAAGAAACCTATACTTATAAAATTTTTCAAAAGAGGCTTTCATTATAATTGTAAATCCTTTCGTAGTTTTGAAAATTAATTTTCAAACTTAGTACTTCAAAAACTCTTTAAAATCTTGCTCATTAAAAGGTTTATGAAGTTTATCTTTATCACTTAATTTAAATTCGCAGCCAATATCAGGCCAAGTGATATTAATGCTCTCATCATTATATAAAAGTCCGCCTTCAGCTTGTGGGTTATATATATCAGTGCATTTATAAACAAATTCTGCCTCATCACTCATAACTAAAAATCCGTGAGCAAATCCTTCTGGCACATAAAACTGCAGTTTATTTTCTTCGCTTAAAATAAGGCCATACCATTGCCCGAATGTTTTTGAATTTGGGCGAGTGTCAACGGCCACATCAAAAACTTCCCCTTTTATAACTCTTACAAGTTTTCCTTGAGTATTTTGAGTTTGAAAATGAAGTCCTCTTAAAACACCTTTAGTGCTTTTTGAGTGATTATCCTGAACAAAATCTTTGTCTATTCCAGCGGCTGAAAATTCTTCTTTATGAAATGTTTCCATAAAAAATCCACGGCTATCTCCAAAAACGGTTGGCTTTATTACAACAAGGCCTTCTATTTCATTTTTTATAAATTCAAATTTTGGCATAATTTAAAATATTTCCTTTAATTTTTATTATTTTACATAGTTTCACTAATAATATATAATACCATAAAATAAAAGAAAATTCAAGAAAATACTTGCTTTTCTCTTTAGTTTTATAAATAAAAGAACTTAAAAGAAATTCCTTTTAAGTTCTTAAATAATATTATTTTAAAATAGTTTCAGGATTTACATAAACGGAATCAACGAGTATTTCTAAATGAAGATGTGCCTCATCTAAAAGCTCCATTGGAACTTCATTTATAGTTCCTATTGTTTGCCCTTTTGTAACGGTGTCCCCTTTATTAACAAATGTTTTATCAGAAAGTCCGCAGTATCGCGCTGTAAATTCTTCATGATCAATTTCTACAACAACTCCAAGTAGCCCATCTGTATAAACATTAGTTACAGTTCCATTTTTTCCAGCATAAACAGCATTATCTTTTTTTGATGAAATATCTATTCCATTATGAGTTCTAAAATCATCAAGTGTTCTGTTGTAAACTAATTCATCTCCTGAAAAGGCGGCAATAATTTTGCCATCAACAGGCATTGAGAATGAATTATCAACTACAACTTCCGCCTCGGGCTCTGCTTGAGTTTCCTCAGGAGCAGGTGTTTTTTCGGGAGCAGGTGTTTTTTTATTTTCATCTGCTGCAGCATTTGGAAGAGGAACATTTTCCTCATTATTATTAGCATCTTGCGCCTCTTGTGGTATCTCTGGAACTGGAGTTTGCACAATTTCCTGAATGTTTTGCTCCTCTAGGCTTTTATTTATATCGCTTATAGTTGTAAAAGATAAAACAGCTGCAGCAACAACCATAACAGCTAAAATAATGCCCACTGTATTTTCTGATAGCTTTTTTTTAAAAGTAGTGAAAAAATTATTTTCCATATAGTCCTCCAATTTTATTTTAAGCAATTTTATATATAGTGTTAGCAAAGTTTTTCTCTTTATGCATAAAATAAAAAATGATGCTTTAGATAAAATTATTTTAGAGGATAAAAAATAAAGCAAGTAACAAAAATGCTACTTGCTTTAAATTAAATATTATAAACTTTTATAATTAAATTTGTGTCACTCTAATGTGAACGTCTTCTAATTGATTAGACATAACAGGGCTAGGTGCTCCCATCATTAAATCTTGAGCCGCGCCGTTTAGAGGGAAAGCGATAACGTCTCTTATTGTTTCCTCTTCTGCAATTAGCATAACCATTCTATCAATACCAGGAGCCATGCCAGCATGCGGAGGTGCGCCGTATTGGAATGCTGTATATAGAGCACCGAATTTTTTAGCTAAATCTTCTTCTGAATAGCCAGCTATCTCAAATGCTTTTCTCATAATATCAGGATTATGGTTTCTAACAGCACCACTTGAAAGCTCAATACCATTACAAACAATGTCGTATTGATATGCAAAAATATCTAAAGGATCTTTAGTGTTTAAAGCTTCAAGTCCGCCTTGAGGCATAGAGAATGGATTATGAGTAAAGTCGATTTTCTTTGTATCTTGATTGTATTCATACATAGGGAAATCAACGATATAGCAAAACTCAAATTTATCTTTATTAATAAGTTCTAGTGTTTCGCCTAGCCATTTACGAATTCCACCAGCTAATGAATCAACAACTGTTTTTGAATCGCAGATAAAGAAAACAGTGTCGCCTTCTTTAAGTCCAGTTAAAGAAATTAATTCATTTCTTTGCTCTTCACTTAAAAACTTATCAATAGGCCCTTTAAAGCTGCCTTCTTTATAAGTTAGGTAGCCAAGACCTTTCATGCCGATGCTTTCAGCGTGCTTTAATGAAGCTTCAAAAAAGCTCTTTGGACGGTTTGCACAAGGTGCAACTATACCACGAACAGGCTTGCCTTTAAATATAGGGAAATCAACACCGCTAAAAAACTCTGTTAAATCTTCTATAATTAATGGGTTTCGAAGATCCGGCTTATCTGAGCCGTATTTTGCCATTGCCTCAGCATAGCTAATTCTTCTAAAAGGTGTAGGAGAAACTTCTTTGTTTGTGAATTCTTTAAAAGTATTGTATAAAACAGTTTCACCAACACTGAAAACATCTTCTTGCTCTGCAAAAGCCATTTCAAAGTCTAGTTGATAAAATTCGCCCGGACTTCTATCTCCTCTTGCATCTTCATCTCTAAAGCAAGGAGCTATTTGGTAATATCTATCAAAGCCAGACACCATTAATAATTGTTTAAACATCTGCGGGCTTTGAGGAAGCGCATAAAATTGTCCGTGATGTTTTCTTGATGGCACTAGATAGTCTCTTGCACCTTCTGGAGAAGAAGCTGTTAAAATAGGAGTTTGGAAATCTGTAAATCCAAGGTTTTCCATCTCTTTTCTTAAAAAGCTAATTACTTTTGCTCTTAGCATAATATTGTTTTGAAGTGCTGGATTTCTTAAATCTAGATATCTATATTTTAATCTTACATCTTCTCTTGTTTCTTTTGAAGAATTAATTTCAAAAGGAAGCATATTTTTACTAGGACCTAGAACTTCTAGCTTATTGGCATGAACTTCTATTTCACCAGTTTTTAATTTAGTGTTAATATTTTCATCATCTCTTTTAAAAACCTTACCAAAAGCAGAAATAACAGTTTCGCGATGGATATTAGCCATCTCTTCTTCGCTATGCACCACCACCTGTGTTAGGCCAAAATGATCTCTTACATCTAAAAAGATAACTCCGCCGTGGTCTCTGATTGTTTCAACCCAGCCACTAATTCTAACTTCTTCATTTATATTTAAAGAAGTTAATTCATTACAATTATGTGTTCTTAACATAAAATCCTCCTTGAAAAATAAAAAACGTCCCAAAGGAAATTTTTTAAAAAATAAAAATTTCCGGGACGAGTTAATATAAAAAAACCCGCGGTGCCACCCGCATTGGGATTTAAAATCCCCACTTTATAATATTAAATTTGTATAGCTTTTTTTAAATTGTAAAGGGTGTCCTCTTATTTCTTAAAAATTATTTTTCTCTCAGCATAAATTAAAATTAATTTAGAAAAACTCTCTTGAATTTTTATTTTTTGAAATAAAAGCCCTTTAAAGCTAAAATCATTATAATAAAAATAATATAAAAAGTCAATATCTATCTAGCTTTTTTACTATTTTCTACAAAAAATATATATAATAAAAAGCAAAACTTTGAATTAAGTTAAAAATTGGAACTGTAAAACGAAATTTTGCCTTGCTTGTTTTATGATTAAAAATAACCATTCCTAAAATAGCACCAAAAGGCGAAATGAAAGCAAAAAGCAATAAACTATTTTCGCTTATTCTTCTTTTATTATTAATAGCAAAGAATTTATCAATGCCATAAAAAATAAAGCTTATGCTATTAAGTATTAAAAAAATCACTAAAAATATACTCATAAATTAAAAATTATTCTCTAAAAACCCTTCCCCAAAAACTTCATCAGTACTACTTAATATAACAAAGCTATTAGGATCAACACTGTGTGCAATTTTTCTAATAGTAAAAACTTGTCGCTTACTCATAGCCGTTAAAACAACTTCTCTTTCTTTTCCTGTGTATGCACCAATAACCTTTATTAAGCTTGCACCTCTTCCAGTAACCTCGCCTATTGCCTTAGCAACTTCTTTTCCCTTATCCGTTACAATTAAAGCCATTTTACCACTGCCAGTGCCATAGATAATTTTATCTAAAACTATCCCACCAATACCAACAGCAAGAGCACCATATAAGGCAGCATCAATATCTCTAAAGGCAAAAGCGCCAATAGCTAAAACTAAAACATCGATGCTAACAGAGATAATTCCTATAGAAAAATGAGGATTTTTCTTTTTTATAGAAAGAGTTAAAAAATCTGTTCCACCGCTAGAGCCACCATTTGAAAAAATTAGCCCAAAACCAACTCCAGATAAAACACCTGTAAATATAGCCGCCATTAGTCTATCACCTGTGTAAACAGGCAAAACAGTGAATGCATTTAAAAATATTGTCATAATAATCATTGTTTTAATAGTTTTAAACATAAATTTTGAGCCTAGTATTCTAAAACTAATTAAAATTAAAGGTATATTTAATATAAACTGCACCGTTCCTATTTGAGTGCCAAATAAGTGATTTGAAATAATAGAAAGCCCGTTAACACCACCCGGGGCAAACTGCGCAGGAGTTGCAAAGCAAATAAGAGCTATAGCATAAATACCACAGCCAATAATATCATATAATAAATCTTTAGAGAATTCCTTTAAAGTATAACCTTTTAGCATATTTCCACCTCAATATATAATGTAATTTACTAAAACTATATTATCATAAAAACTAATTGTTGTACACCCCTTATTATAGTAATTTTTGAAAATAAACATGTGAAATGTGAAAAAAATTTTCACTTGCTTTTTTTTAGTTATAAGAGTATACTTATAAAATAATTTAACAATGTTTTTATACAGTATGAAAACAGGTGAAATTAATAATAAAAATAAAAAAATGGGAGAGTGAAGAAAATGAAATACTGTACAAAATGTATGATGCCAAGCACAAGACCGGGCATTACTTTTAATGAAGAGGGAGTTTGTGTTGCTTGCACACACTACGAAAACAGAAAAAATATCGATTGGGATAAAAGATGGAAAGAATTAGAAGCTATTTGCGATAAATACCGTGGCTGTAATGGTGAGGGAGAATACGATTGTGCTATTGCAGTTTCTGGCGGTAAAGATAGCCACTTCCAAGTTTATATAATGAAAGAAGTTATGAAAATGAATCCAATTTTATTTTCAGTAGAAGATAACTTCCCAATGACGGATGCTGGAATTCACAATCTAAAAAATATTAGTGATGAATTTTCTTGTCCAATTATCAGCTGTAAACCTGATATAAAAACTCAAAGAACTCTAATGAGAGCTTTATTTGAAGAAGAAGGAAAACCAACATGGTATGTTGATAGACATATTTACACATTCCCTCTTCATATGGCATTAAAATTTAATACAATGCTACTTGTTTATGGTGAAAACGTAAGCTATGAATACGGCGGAAATGATGATGAGGAAACATACTCAGCTAAAGGCCAAATTGAAAATGGTGTTGCTTCTGGAATGAGCGAGGAAAGACTGCTTTCTTATGGAATAGATAAAGCGGCACTTTCTCTAACAAAAGCTCCAACAAAAGAAGAACTTGATAGACTAGATCCAATGTACTTAAGCTACTTTTTACCTTGGAACAGTGTTAAAAACTATCAGTTAGCAAAATCAAGAGGCTTTAGAGATTTAACTCACGAATGGAATAGAACTCACCATGCTGAAAACTTTGATCAAATCGATTCAAGAGCATACCTTGTTCACTCTTGGCTAAAGTATCCAAAATTCGGCCATGCAGCGGCAACTGATTATACATCAAGATATGTTCGCTACGGCCTTATGACAAGAGAAGAAGGCATTGAAATTATAAAAGAAAAAGACCATGCACTAGATCCTTTATCAGTAAGAGATTTCTGCGAATTCTGCGGATACACAGAAAGCGAATTCTGGGCAATTTTAGATAAATTCTATAATAGAGAAATTTTTGAAAAAGAT
>CAYJEK010000023.1:0-32008 GCA_964369205.1 uncultured Oscillospiraceae bacterium
TCTCCCACTAGAGCCTAAATCTAGCGCGTCTGCCAATTCCGCCACATCCGCATACCGCTGCATATAACAGTTAGGCCGCTTAATTTTAAGCGTTATATTGTTTCTGCAACGTTAGTTATTATATAACATATTTTCTTCAATGTCAACACTTTTTTTATTTTTTTAGAATAATTTTCTAATATAACATTTTTTATAGACTACACTTTATAAATTTTATTATTTATCCATTTTTTCTTTAACTTTTTGTGCAGAAAGAAGAATTGCTGCTCTTGCTGTTTCAAAAACAGGTCCACCTTGCATATAAGCTATATATGGCTCCCTTATTGGTGCATCGCATGAAAGTTCTAATGAGCCACCCATTATAAATGTTCCCGCCGCCATTATAACCTCGCTATCATATCCTGGCATTGCCCAAGGCTCTGGTGTCACATAGCTATCTATTGGTGAAGCTGATTGTATTGCCTGCGCAATAGCAATTACATTTTCAGGTGTTCTTGCTGTAATTGAAGTTACTATATCGTTTCTATCCTCAAAATATCGAGGCTCAGTTTCAAATCCTAAGTTTTCATAAATGCAAGAAGAGTAAACACTTGCTTTTAAAGCATTCGCAACTGTTAGTGGTGCCATATATATTCCAAGATATATATCTCTTAAAACATCTAATGTACACCCCACTTCTCTTCCTGTTCCAGGGCTAGTTAGCCTATGAGCGCATAATTCAACTAAATCACTTCTTCCGGCTATATATCCACCTGTTGGAGCTATTCCGCCACCCGGATTTTTTATTAAAGAGCCAACTATTAAATCAGCACCCACTTCAATAGGTTCTCTCGTTTGAGTGAATTCTCCATAACAGTTATCAACCATAACAATTATATTAGGATTTGCTTCTTTTGCAACTTTTACGATTTCTTCAATTTGCTCTATTGTTAAGGCTTTTCTTTTTGCATAACCTCTACTTCTTTGTATGTAGCAAATTTTAGCAGTTTTTACTCTCTTTTTAATTTCTTCTAAATCTACATCTTTTTCATTTAACATGTCAATTTGCTCATAATTAATGCCAAACTCTATTAATGAGCCGTAATTACTCTTTTTAAGCCCTATAACTTTGTGAAGAGTGTCATATGGTGTTCCTGTAACACATAAAATAGTATCGTTTGGGCGCAGCAATCCAAAAAGTGCCACTGTTAATGTGTGAGTGCCTGACATAAAATTATATCTGCAAAGAGCATCCTCTGATTTCATTATTTTGGCAAACAATTTATCTAAGCCATCTCTTCCTTTATCATCATATCCATACCCTGTAGTACCCACTAAATGCTGTGCTGAAATTTTTTCTTCCATAAAAGCTGAAAGAACTTTTAATTGATTATATTTTGATATTTCATCAATTTTTAAAAACTGCTCTTTTGAAAGCTCCATAACATTTTTATCTAATTCCATCATCTCATTTGATATATTAAAAAATTCTTGTATCATTTTTTTAAATTCCCTTTATTATTCCTTTATTTTAAATTGTTAACCAATTCCTTAAAATGCTTTCCTCTTACTTCAAAATTTGGATACATATCAAAGCTTGCAGAAGCTGGCGAAAGAATTGCAATATCGCCTTTTTTTGTTTTTTCTCTCATTTTTTCAACTGCTTCTTGCATACTTTGAGCCCTAATAATTTCTAAATCATTCTCATTAAAATTCTTATGCTCTTTAACTACCTTTTCAATAAGTGGCGCTGTTTGGCCTAGTGTTATTAAAAGTTTTACTTTACTTATTATATGTTCTGCTAGTGGTTCATAAGATATTTTTTTATCATATCCGCCAGCAATAATGCAAACTTTTCTATCAAAACTATTTAATCCTGCTATTGTTCTAGTTGGACTTGTTCCAATTGAATCATTATACCATAAAACCCCATCTAGTTCTCTCACTGGCTCAATTCTATGCTCTACACCTTTAAATTCTTTTGCAACTTTAGTCATATTCTCAAGTGAAACATCGCCATCCACAGCACAAAAAGCAGCTAATAAATTCTCTAAATTATGTTCACCACGAAGACCTACATCTTTTTTATTTATTACTACTTTCTCATCAAGCATTAAAAATCCTTTATCACTTAAATATCCGCCTTTTAAAAGCTTTTCAAATCTTGTAAAATAAATAGCATCACCTTTAACTTCATTAATCATATTTTTTGTAATTTCATTATTATATCCCAAAACTGTTTTTGAATTTTTTTCTTGATTTAGGAATATATTTTTTTTCGCTAAAATATACTCATTCATATCTTTATGATGATCTAAATGATTAGGAGTTACATTTGTTACAACTGAAACGTCAACTTTTTGCTTCATTGAAATTAATTGAAAACTTGATAATTCAACTACTGCTACATCTTCTTTTTTTACATCATCGATTATTGGCAGTAATGGGAATCCAATATTGCCTCCTAGATGCACTGTTTTTCCTTCTTCTCTTAGCATTTGCGCTATAAGGCTAGTTGTTGTAGTTTTTCCATCTGAGCCAGTTATCGCATAAATTTTGCAAGGGCAAAGCTGCAAAAACAATTCAATTTCACTTGAAACTAAAGCTCCTTTTGAAATTTCCTCTTGCAGTTTTTCATTATAAAACATAAACCCTGGTGTTCTCATTATTAAATCTTTTTCTTTTATCCCTTCAAGATAATTATCACCAAGCGAGAGATTTATATCAAGTTCGATTAATTTTTCTTTAAAGCCCCCCATTTCATCAAGACTTTTTTTATCACAAAGAGTAACTATAGCACCCTTGTTTTTAAATATTTCAATGAGTTTTTTATGGCTAAGCCCTGCACCAATAAATGCAACATTTTTCCCTTTTAGCCAATTGTAAAATTCTTCTTTATTAGAAAACATAATTATTCCTCTTTCTTTATAATTTAGCAATTTATATACCTATTATAATATTATAGCTCCAATTAATCAACTATATGTGCAAAATGTAGTTAATTTTGCAATGATTAATTTTTCTCTTGATAATAGTGTTCGATATATGGTATATTACAGAGTATATTATAATAAATAATAGTAAATAAAAAAACGGAAAGGAACGGACTAATTTTATGAAACAAATTTTTACAGAAAACTTTGGAGCAAAAGTTTTCAATGACAAACTAATGAAGGAGCGTCTATCAAATAATACATACGAATCTTTAAGAAAAGTTAGAGATGAGGGTATGATATGGGATCCTGCTGTGGCAGATGAAGTTGCTAATGCTATTAGAACTTGGGCGATGGAACTTGGTGCTTCTCACTTTGTTCACTGGTTCTCTCCATTAACGGGAGTAAATAGCGGTCGACACGACAGCTTTTTAGATGGTGTTGCAGATTCTGGTAGTCCGATTATAAACTTTTCAGGAAAACTATTAACTCGTGGCGAAAGCGATGCCTCAAGTTTTCCATCTGGCGGTATTAGATCAACATTTGAAGCTCGCGGATACACTATTTGGGATGCTACTAGCCCTTGTTTTGTAACAGGTACTACTCTTTATATCCCAACTGCTTTTGCGGCTTTTACAGGTGAAGCATTAGACCAAAAAACTCCACTTTTAAGAACAACACAGGCTGTTAATAAACAAGCTTTAAGAGTTTTACATGCACTTGGCTATAATGATGTTAAGTGGGTTAAACCAACTATGGGTGGCGAGCAAGAATACTTCCTTGTTGATAAATCAATGTTTGATAAAAGACTTGATTTAAAAATCGCTGGAAGAACTATTTTTGGTGCAATGCCAGCAAAAGGCCAAGAAATGGAAGACCATTACTACGGCTCCACTCAAGAAAAAGTTCGCGAATTTATGCGTGATGTTGATAAACAACTTTGGGAACTTGGTGTTCCTTCAAAAACAGAGCATAACGAAGTTGCTCCAGGACAATTTGAAGTTGCCTGTGTTTACTCAACTGTAAACGTGGCTTGTGATCATAATCAAATCGTTATGGATACTTTAAGAAAAACAGCTTTAAGACATGATATGGCTTGTCTTTTAAATGAAAAACCTTTTGCTGGAATTAACGGAAGCGGAAAACATAATAACTACTCACTTGCTACAAGCACTGGTGTAAACCTTCTAAACCCAGGTAAAAATCCAAGTGAAAACCTACCATTTTTAATTACTCTTGCAGCATTCATTAAAGGTGTTGATGAACACGCTGATTTACTTCGTCTCTCAGCTTCTGTTGCGGCAAACGATTATAGACTAGGAGCTAGCGAAGCGCCTCCTGCTATTATTTCTATGTATTTAGGCGATGCTTTAGTAAATGTTTTAGAAGGTGTTGGAAAAGACACTACTGAAACTAGCCAAAAGAAAGATTTACTTCTTGGAGCTAAAAGTTTACCACTTTTAACTTTAGATGAAAATGATAGAAACCGTACATCTCCTTTTGCTTTTACTGGCTCAAAATTTGAGTTTAGAATGGTTGGTTCAACTCAATCTTTAGGTTTTGTAAACACTATTATTAATGCTTTAGTAGCAGGTAGTATGAGAGATTTTGCAAGAGAACTTGAAGGAGCTGAAAATCCAAGAGAAAAAGCTTTTGAATTAATTGCAGATGTTTATAGTAAACATAAAAGAATTATCTTTAATGGAAACGGATACACACAAGAATGGGTGGAAGAAGCTGCTAGAAGAGGTCTTCCAAACCTTGATTGCGCTATAAAAACTTTCCCTGTTATTGCAAAACCTGAAAACATTGCTTTTCTAAAAAAATCTAAAGCTTTAACAGAAATTGAATGCCATGCAAGATATGAAGTTTTCTTTGAAACATATGTAAAAACAATTAATATTGAACTTAATGTTGCAAAAGAGATGCTTTCACAACAAATTGTTCCAGCGGCTATTACTTATCTTGGAGATTTAGCGAAAGCAAACTATTACCTTGGAAAAACTCACACAGCTAATAAAACAGCACTTGATGCACAAAAGGCACTAACTGAAACTGTAGATTTACTTCACGAACAATGCCTTGCTTTAAAAGAAGGTCATGCTGCTGCTATGGCTTTAGAGAAAATCGAAGATAAGGCTGCTAAATTATTTGATTTATCAAGAAATAACTTAGCTGCTTTAAGAAAAGAAGTTGACGCTTTAGAAAAAATCATGCCAAAAGATGCTTGGCCAATGCCAACTTACACAGATTTATTATTCTCACTATAATAAAATTTTAGGAGCTACTATTATAAAATAGTAGTTCCTTTTTTGTAATATTATTGTTTATTCTTTTTCTTGTTTATAAAATAATTTTATGCTATAATTTTTTATTATATATAAAGGAATTTTTTTAATGAAAAGTAAATTTATTAGCCTTTTAATGGCTATTTTAATTTTAATAAATCTATCTGGGTGCTCTTCCTCTGGAGGTATCACCACTTTTACTATGCCTTTTTCCACTATGCCACGAAATTTAGATCCACAAGTGGCAACTAGTGAGAGTGAGATTTTTATTTTAACAAATGTTTTTGATGGATTATTCGAAGTTATTGATGGCGCAATAACACAAAATCTTGTTTCATCTTATGAAGTGTCTAGCGATGGTAAAACATATACTTTCACCTTAAAAGAAGATAGTGTTTATTATTATCCATATGAAGAAGATTCTCCTTTTAATGAAAAAGCTGTAACCGCACACGACTTTGTTTTCACTTTCCAAAGATTACTTGATCCTAATACATCTTCTCCTTATGCAAAAGACTTTTTAAATATAGTTAATGCGAAAGAAATATATTTAAATTCTTTAGATGTTTCTAATTTAGGAGTGAGTGCTTTAAGTGATTATGTTTTAGAAATTAAGCTTGAAGAAGCCGATTTTAACTTTATATCAAAACTTGTTTCAACTTCAACTTTGCCTTGTAATGAAGAATTTTTCTATTATACTAAAGGCGCATACGGCCTTCAAACAACTTCAATTTTATCAAATGGACCATTTCGATTAAACTATATTAGCCAAGATGAAAATGCTGTTACTATTCTTCGAACACGTGAAACTTCTAGAAGTGATATAGATAGAATTCGACTTTCAATAGAAGATACAACAGAATTTAAAAATAGCTATATTGCAAATGAAATTAGCGGGTATTTTTCTTTTGATGATATCAGCAATGAAATTACCGCTAGTGATGAAATCACTTTATCTTCTTCAAATTCTAGCCTTGTTTTTAATTTAGAAGATGAAATTTTTAGTAATACAAATATAAGACAATCTCTAAGTTATTATGCATATGCTTATCAAAATTCTTTAGTTAATTTAGATTTATTATCACCTAGTTTTTCTATCTTTCCTTCTGATATGATTTTTTATTCTGCTCCTTTAAATGAGCAAATACCTTCTTACAGTGCAAATTATCTTAATGAAAATCCTAAGGATTTACTAACTACAGCTTATAGTGAATTATCTATTTCCTCTCTTTCTAAAAAAACAATATTAATCCCCGAGGACAGTAAGTATACTGAAATATATGAAAATATACATCAAATTTGGCAAAAGGAACTTGGAGTATTCTTTACAGTGGAATTTTTGCCAACGGCTGAGATAATAAAAAGAATTGAGGAAAATGATTTTGATTTAGCCTTTAGCTTATTTACACCAAGCGAAAATGATCCATTTGCTGCTATAAAAGAATTTTCAAATTACGATTCAGATTATGAAAATCTAGATAATACAAGCGATATTAATAAAATGCTACAAAATATAATATCAGCCGAAAAAAGTATTTTAAATGATGCTTTAATAACACCTATCGCTTATGAATACACCTATTTTTATCATAAAGATTTCTTTGATAATATCTATGTGAATCCATTTGGATACACTGTTAATTTAAAATATGCAACTGCTAGCTAATTAAATAAAAAAGTCTCACAGTAATTTGTGAGACTTTTTCTATTTAGATGTTTTTCTAAATAGTTGTTGACATTATTTATTTTAAATGTTATTATGAATTTAGATAGTTATCTAAATAGAATTTTGAAAGGAGTAATATAACAATGGGTTTTCAGGAAACTTTTAAAGCTTTATCCGATCCAATAAGAAGAGATATTCTATTTTTACTCCGAGATAAAAAGCTTTCCGCTGGCGAAATCACCCAGCATTTTAATTTAACAGGTGCTACTATTTCTCATCATCTTAAAATTTTAAAAAATGCTGAGTTAATTTTTGAAGAAAAGCACAAAAATTTTATATACTATCAATTAAATACTAGTGTTTTTGAAGAAGTAATGCTTTGGATAACACAGATAACAGGAGGAAACATCAATGAAAGTGAGTAAAAATCAAACAATATTATCTTTATTACTTTGTTTTACACCTACACTGCTAGGCCTATACCTTTGGAATGATTTACCTCAGCTTATACCATCTCATTTCAATTTTAATGGAGAAATAAATGGCTATCAAAGCAGAGAATTTATGGTTTTTCATCTTCCTATATTATTAGCTTTTTTAAATTTATTTTTATTAAATAGAATGAAAAAAGAAGTAAAATATCTTCCACATATAGCGATTTGGCTTATTCCAGTACTTTTAAACACTCTTTTGCCTTTTTCTTATTATATTTCTTTAAATGAGGAAACGCCATTTATCCAAGTATTATTTATACTCATTGGCATTTTATTTATAATTGTAGGAAACTATCTACCAAAAACTCGCCATAATTATTACTTTGGAATTAGAACCCCTCAAACTTTAAAAAATGAAGATAACTGGAATTACACCCATAGAATCGGTGGAATAGTTTTTATAATTTATGGCTTTTTAATAACTATATCCGCATTCTTTCAAAATTATAGTTTAATCGGCTTTTTTACTATTTCTGCATTTATTATACTAATCGCATTATCAATTAGATACGAAAAAAAAGAAAGGAAAAATTAAGTATGAAAAAGATATTATCATTATTTCTAATTTTCACTTTACTATTTACAGGCTGTTCTAGTGGCAGCTTTACCGAAGTTGAAATTGATGAAGAACTAGAAGCTGAACTTGAATTAATTTCAAGCACTATTCGAGAAGATACTATAAATCTTGATTTTGATTACACCTATGAAATAGCAAATGAAGATTTTAAAAATGCTTTAACAAAAGAGGATTTAAAATCAGCTGTTGAAAACTTTTTACAGCCTTTAGGTGATTTTGTAGATTATGATAAAACAGTAATTATTAAAAGTGATGATATTTATATTGTTACTGAATATTTAATATATGAAAAATCAGGAGTAATTCTTACTTTAAATTTTACTGAGGATAAAATGCTCGTTGGATATAATGTTAATTACTATACTGTAGAAAACCTAGTTTCAAACATGCCTGATGGCATTAGTGAAGTAGATTTTACTGTTGTAACTGGAGACTATAGTCTTCCTGCAAAACTCACAACTAATATTGAAACTGAAAATAAATCTGTTTTACTTTTAGTTCACGGCTCAGGGCCTAATGATATGAATGAAACTGTTTTTAGTACTAAAATATTTGAGGATATTGCATATTCTATGCCTTCAATGGGTGCAGATGTTTTTAGATATGATAAAAGAACATATGTTTATTCTGAAAATGTTAGTGTTAATGGCGATGAATATATAACAGTAGACGATGAAGTGATTCAAGATGCACTTTCCGCTGCAAGACTTTTAAAAGAAGAAGGCTATGAGAATGTATACCTTGTAGGGCATAGTCTTGGTGGCATGCTAGGTCCTCGAATTATAACAGAGGAACCAGATTTATTTAAAGGGTTTATTTCTCTTGCTGGAAGCCCTCGAACTCTTTCAGAAATCCAAATTGATCAAATTTATGATTTAACACCAATTGCTAATGAGGAAGAACAAAAAGCACTTGATGATATGGTTAATTCAGAAAAAGAAAAGCTTAATAATATCGATAATTTTAGCGAAGAAGAACTTATAACTCAAACTATTTTTGGATTTTCAGCTTACTATATAAAAGATTTTAATTCATATAACACTTTAGAGCTTGCAAATAATCTTTTTATACCTATGCTATTTTTACAAGGTGATGATGATTTCCAAGTAACTACTGAAAATGATTTTTCCCTTTGGCAAACAGGACTTTCAAATAAAGAAAATGTTGAATTTATTTTATATCCGAATTTAACTCATTTATTCACACAATCACCTGAAAATCCTAGCTACACAATTAATGATTATATACCAATTGCAAGCATTGATGAAAAGGTTTTAGAGGATATATCTATATTTATTAAAAAATATGAAAATTAGTGCATATTCTTTATTGCAATAATATATATTTTAGTATAAAATGAATATATATTATTATTTTAGAAAGGAATATACATTATTATGAAAAAACCAATTATCGCCCTTACCGCGCAACCTGATTCGAAAGAACTTCCTGGGATTACAATCCCTTATTTTTCAACCACTGCTTGGAACTGCCAAGCTATTAAAGAGAATGGTGGCATAGCTGTTATTGTTCCTTTTTTAGATGAAAAAGATTATGAAGAAGTTTTAAAAGATGTAGATGGTGTTGTTTTAACAGGTGGCGCCGACGTTGATCCTAGCAGATACAACGAAGAAACTAAAGAATACTGCCAAGCAACTCAGCCGGATAGAGATGCTGCTGATCTTGCATTTTTAAAAACTGCATTAAAACTTAAAAAGCCTATTTTATGTATTTGCCGTGGCTCACAAATAGCAAATGTTCATTTTGGAGGAAGCTTATATCAGGATATCCCAAAAGATTTAAATTCTAGTATTAATCACACAGCTTATTCAGAATTTAATAAGGAAATAAGCCATAGCATTGATATTAAAAATCCATCCCCTTTATATGATATTTTAAAAACAGATAGTATTATGATAAATTCTCTGCATCATCAATCTTTAAAGGATTTAGGTGAAAATGTAATAGTTATGGCAACAGCCAAAGACGGTGTTGTGGAAGCTTGGTATTTAAATGATGAAACTCAATGGCTACGTGCTTATCAGTGGCATCCAGAAATGCAGGATATAAATCCAAGAAAACAAGCAATTTACAACGACTTTTTAGGCGAATGTCTTAAAAACAAATAAATAAATCCGCTAGAATTTAATTTTCTAGCGGATTTTCATTTTTTATAGATTCATAAAGAAATCTATGATAATATTTTAGTTTTGCAAATTTAAGGATTTTTTCAAGAAAAATCCCATCATAACTGCCCCCTATTATGCCAACTAACGGCATACCTTGAATAAATTTTGAAACCAAAAGTTTTTCACATAAAATATTGGAAACGTTTAAAACTTCTTTATCTATAGTATATTTTTCATATTCTAAATCGCTTCTTATTAGTTTATCGATTGTCATATTATTTAAAATGGCAGTATCATCTTCAAGAAGCGCTGTTTTTATTAAAAACAAGATAAAGAGTTTTTCTTTATCACTTTTATAATCATACCCAAAAGAAAGAGATATCTCATAAATCGCTTTTAATATTTGAGCTAAAAATAAAGGAATATCTAAAGGTCCAATACCTAAAACTCCAAATCCTGCCCCTTTTAAAGATGATGCTAAAATATTTATATTCGATTTTTTAGAAGATTTTAAACTTAATTCTTTTAATTCTTTTTTTTGTGCATTTAAATTAACAGCTTCTTCGTCTTTATAATATTCTTCTAGTATCTTTTCTTTTGAAAAAGATTTTTCGATTATATTAGTTCCTTTTAAAAAAACTATATCAAAGGCTTTTAAAAAAGCCTTTTGTAATGTCTTTTCTAATTTTTTTGGAACTTTCTCTTTTAGAGTTTTTAAAATTTTTAAATCTTTTTTCTTAACATTCGATTTTATAAACTTGCTTTCTTTATTTATAGTCTTTACAAGTTCTTTTTGTTTATCTATCTTCATTCTAATTTATAACACTTAAAACATCAAATGGTGAGCTTTCAATATCAATTTCTCCTGAAGTAGTTACAACTGTACCTTCTGGCAATAATAAATTATCAAAGAAATAATCATCAACTGTTAAAATCACTTCAAAATCTCTTAACACAAAAGTATCTGGATAATCAACTTTTATAGTAACATCATTATCCATACTCCAGTTATAAACATCATATGTATTAGCTAAAATTGCATCTCCTACCACAGCGGTATCTATTATTGTATAGTAGTTAGCATCATCATTTTTTGCCACTGGCTCTAAAAAAGTTAATGTTTGATGGTTTGGTGAAGTTAAACTAAAGCCTGTTCCACCTAAAACTTGAAGTATATCTCCATCTTTAAAAGTTAAAAACATATCACTTGTCACTTCTAAATTTTCGCCGTTAAAAATAATCTCATCCGGCTTTACTTCATTGTAAGGATTAGTTTTTAGTATATAATCTCCAGCCGGCACATCAAGGCCACCTAAATGAGTGCCTGCGCTAAACTCTTGATAAAACTCAGCGCTTGCCTCTTGCTCTTTTAAAAAATCGTACTCTGCTTGCCAATAAACTGTATCTTCTAGGCTATCAAATCCTTCTATATCCGGAAGTTCAACATCATCTAGTATTGAAGCAAATTGATTTTGCTGCGCAGCTTCTTCTTTATATGAATCATTATAGTCTTCTAAATTTTCAGCTATCTGAGCATAGTCATACTCTGGCATAACTGGCTCTTGCGAATTCCCTGCTCCAAATAAATCAAGAATTTCAGTAGCATTCATTGTTACCACTAAAAGAATAATTGAAATAACACTCCTTGGCAGTTTTATTTTTTTTGGCTGTGTGTTATTGTAGCTTGAAAATCCTTTATTAGTTGGATTTTTATATTCTGTTTTATTAGTTTTATATTTATTACCTACTTCTCTTTCTTTACTATCATTTATATTCTCCGTCATCCTCATACCACAGTTTGGGCAAACATCTCCTAAAACTAGTGTATCGCAAAGTGTGCATTTTTTCATTATCTCAATTGTCCCTTTCAAAATTTATTTATAATTTTCTCATAAAATATATTTTATCATTTTTATGATATTTTTTCAATATAAATAAAAGCGATGAAAAAATCATCGCTTTTATTATAATTTTTTTAATCTAAAACTGGTAGCTGATTTATTTCAATTTTTTCTGTACCAGACATATTCTCCATATGATTTATAAATGTTTCTTTTGTTAAAACTGGGTTAAATGTTTCTTTTAAATTTTTCGCATTTTTTGCACCGTCTTTTAAAAGATTATAAGCTGTTAAAGCAAAAATTTTAGCCGTTGTTACATATGCTAAATCCTCATTTTCAACCCTTATATTTTCATTATGTAGCATACCTGTGTATCCGCCTGTATTAAATTGTAATAAAGGCATGATTGATGATAATTCGCCGTAATCAGTTGAGCCAGTTATATGTTTTGGCATAACATTTGAAAAATCTTTATATCCTGTTTTTTCACACACAATACCTATAGCTTCCTCTAAAGCAGAAGTTTCAGGACAAGGTATAACTGGGAAATATCCAGGGAAAGTTTCGATTTCAACTCCTGCACCTAATGCAAAAGCACCCGCTTTCATAGCTCTATCGAATTTTTTACTAGCATCAACATATCCATTTATGTTTTTTGCTCTCACTGAGTATTCTGCAGTGATTTCATCAGCGATAACATTTACTGCTTCTCCACCATTTGTTAGAAACCCGTGAATTCTCACTGTATCATCATCTTTAAATGTTTCTCTTTGTGCATCTAACGCCGTTACTGCCACGTGGTATGCAGCAAGTGCATCAACTCCTTTATGTGGCTCGCCTGCCGCATGAGCTTTAATGCCTTTAAATTTCACCATTTTATTAACAAATCCATTAGTTGAATTATTTGCAACAGCAATTTCAACTTGTGGTGCTGTGTGATGGCCTACAGTTATATCTATATCATCAAGAGCACCTATTCTAATAAGTTCTGATTTTCCTCCGCCATAAGCGATTTTGCCCTCGCTCATAAGACCTTTTTTAAATTCAATATCAACAAATTCTTCTGCTGGAACAGCAAAAAATGCAATATTACCGCCTAGAGCCTTTTTAATTTCAGGATTTGTTAAAGCAAGTGCTGCACCCATAATTCCTGCCATTTGAGCATTGTGCCCACAGCAGTGTGAAGCGCCTGTTTCTTTATTTGTATCTGGATGATTTGCTATTGGAAGTGCATCAAGTTCTCCCATTAAGCTTATTGTTATATCTTCTTTTGAGTCTTTTAAATAGCTTTTAACCCCTGTTATAGCAAGGTTTTCTTCTGTTTTAAGACCTAGTTTTTTCATTTCATCAGCAAAAAGTTTTGCTGTATTAAATTCTTTATAACCCATTTCAGCATTACAAAAAATATGTCTGCCTATTTCTTTAATTTTATCGCTGTTTTCATCAATAATTTCTAAAATTTTTGCTTGTATCTTGTCCATTGATTTTCTCCTTTTTTTATTTTTTTATAGTAGACTAATTATACAACTATAAATAATAGTTTGTACATATCTTTTTTAAAATTTGTAATATATCACAAGTTATATACTTTTAAATTTATATTATTTATATTTTAACTAAATTTATATACTTTACAAATCTAAAAAAGCCCACTATTTTAAAAATAGATGGGCTTTTAAATATTATACTAAAAGAAGTTGGTATAAATAGAATAATGCAAAACTTCCTATTACTAAAAATGGAAGTAATTTATAGTGTTCTTTATAAACTGGCCCCTGACCATTTATGCACATACTTTTGACTGTTAAAAGCTGGCATAGATGAAGAGGTGAATAGAAATATCCAATAAATCCCCAGCAAAAAATAAAGAATACATATATTAATAGCACCTCACTTGGAAGTGATAACGAGCCTATTATTGGGAACAGTATTCCCATTGGCACATAGCTAAGACCTGTTGCAAGACCAAAAATTAAACTTGCCACTACTATAACTAAAAGCACTACTATGCCTTCTGAGTTTGAAAATAAATTTTGAAAAGTTAGCATTACTTCATTTAAATTAGCTATAATGTTTTGAATAAAGTAAACTCCAACTAGCATAAACACTGTTCCAAAATTAATTCCTGATATTGCAGTTTTTATAAAATCTTTTTTATCACAGATAAAAAACGTAATCACTATACTTAAAGCCGCTGATACGTATATAGGAAGATTTAAAGCAACATTTAAAACAACTATCATATATATTGGAGAGAAATCTTTTATTAAATTTAAAACAGCTTTTCCCTTACTTATTTTAACTTCAGAAGTTTTTCTTTGCGGAACACAAGGATGAATATATAAAAAATATCCTGCTGCCATAAGAATAAAAATAAATCCTGCGTTAAGCATAATAAATGAATAAATATTTATTCCTGGAACAGATGATGCTACGAAAATAACACTAGTTGAAAAAGGAAGTAAATACATAATTGAGTGCCTAAAAACTAAATTTACAGCCGCTCTTTTTGGCATTGGCATATTTAAATCTTCACCTAGAGATTCTGCAAAAGGTGCTGATAGATAAGCGCCACCTGGAACTGCTAAAAGCCCTAAAACAGCAGGTAAAATAGCAATTAATGCTTTTTTACTTGGAATTAACACTTGTAGTGATTCAACTATATTATTTAATATATTATAATGTTTTAATAAAACTCCTAATATTCCTACAACAAACACAACTAATATTGTTTGAAAGCTAGACATACTTGTAAAAACTTTTGTAAAACTATTTAAGATATTTTCAAATGAAATTCCAGCAATAAGTGCTAGAATAAGGCCCGTTATTATCATTACAGGACCTAGAGATATTTTCTTTTTTGTTAGTATTGGCATTATACTAAAGGCTATTAAGATGGCTAAAAATTCACGCATAGTAAATCCTCTCTTGTTGTTAATTATTTTATTACTTAGTTAAGGCTAATCTTACCATTTAGGCACACACTTTGTCAAATAGAAGAAAAGCCATATAAATGGCTTTTCTTTTTTAATATAGTACTTTACTTAAAAATTCTTTTGTTCTTGGATTAGTTGGATTTTCAAAAATTTGGCTCGGTGTTCCAGATTCAGCTATAACACCCTCATCCATAAATAAAACCCTGTCTGAAACTTCTTTTGCAAAGCCCATCTCATGAGTTACAATAACAGCTGTTATACCATCATTTACAAGACTTCTAATAACTTCTAAAACTTCTCCAACCATCTCAGGATCAAGAGCTGATGTTGGCTCATCAAAAAGCATAACATCAGGATTCATAGCAAGCGCTCTTACAATAGCAAGCCTTTGCTTTTGACCGCCTGAGAGACGACGAGGATATTCAAATTTCTTTTCAAATAAACCTACTCTTTTTAAAAGTTCATCCGCTGTTTTTTCTGCTTCTTCTTTACTTAATTTTTTAAGTAAAACTGGCGCCATTGTTATATTTTCTAAAACTGTCATATGAGGAAACACATTAAAATGCTGAAACACCATACCCATTTTTTGACGATGTATATCAATATCAAGTTTATCCTCAATTATATTAACACCCTCAAAAATTATATCTCCTGCAGTTGGCTCTTCTAAAAGATTTAAACAGCGAAGAAACGTACTCTTACCACTGCCTGAAGGGCCAATAATAGAAACTATTTCTCCTTTTTTAATATGTTCGCTAACACCTTTTAAAACTTCTAATTCGCCGAATTTTTTATGTAAATTATTAACTTTAATCACTTTCTGCCATCTTCCTTTCTAATATTCCAACTAGTTTACTCATTGTAAATGTTAATGCAAAGTAAATCACACCTATTAAAATTAATGGCTCAACTATTAAAAAGGAGCCCGCTGAAACAACTTTATATTGACTCATTATTTCACCTGCAAAGAATGTTGAGGCTAGTGATGTTTCTTTGATCATCATTATAAATTCATTACCAAGTGCTGGTAAGATATTTTTTATAGCCTGTGGTAAAACAACTTTTATCATAGCTTGTGTTTTACTAAGACCTAAACATCTTGCCGCCTCTAGCTGCCCTTTATCAACTGATTCAATACCTGAACGGAAAATTTCAGAAACGTAAGCTGCACTATTACATATAAGAGCAAGACTTATTGCTTGAAATTTTGTAAGTTCAAATGGTGCTAAGTTTTCAAAATAATAGTAAAAGAAATATAGATGTAATAGTATTGGTGTACCTCTTAAAACTTCAATATAAATTGTTGAAAGTAGTTTTAAAGGTTTAAATTTCCCAATACCAGTTTCTGCTAAGTTTTTAAATTTTTTATATTTTGCAAGTGAAAAATCACTTGTTTTCATAAATGCTAGTATAATTCCAAAAAATACACCACCAACAACTGCAACAGCAGAATATTGAAGAGTTGTAAGAACACCTCCAACAAATAAATGCCCATAATCTTTAACTAATTCGATTATATTCTCTATCATTACCTTCTCCTTATCAATAAGATTTCTGCCTATTTTATTTAAAACAGGCAGAAATTATATTTTATTATTCAGCGCCTAATTCATCAACTAAAGCATTTGCTTCTTCTAGCCAAATTGGGAACATTCCTTCTTCTGTAGCTTTTGTAACAGCTTCACTTACTGCTGCCATAAATTCTGTTTCACCTTTTTTGCCTATAACTACTGTTCCTGGTGATTCATATTCAAATCTAAAATCTGGAATTATATATAACTCTTCATAGTTTTTAGCAAACTCTGCGCCTGTATCTGTTGTTATTGCTAAAGCATCAATTTTGCCATTAATTAGCATTAAAACACCATCATTTGTTGATGTTACTGGCTCATAAATCGTATCTTCTGGTAATTGCTCATTTACAAATCCTTCTTGAAGAGATGCTGCTTGAGCTGCAACAGTTTTTCCTGAAAAATCTTCTGCTACTTTATATAAATCTTTATTTTCTTCTAAAATCATAATACCTTGTTGTGAATCGCCTGTTTCATCTTCCCATTTATATGGTGTTGAAAATTCTAAATTTTCTGCTCTTTCAGGAGTTTGACCAAATCCTGAAATTGAAATATCAACTTTTCCTGCTGGTACCGCTGCAAGGCATGAATTAAAATCCATTTGCTCTATAACAAGCTCTACACCTAAATGCTCTGCTATGTATTTTGCAAGTTCAACTTCTGCACCTACAACTTCACCTGTTTCTAAATTTAAAAACTCATATGGTGCCCAGTCTGGACTCATTGCAACAACTAACTTTCCGCTTTCTATTACTTCTTCAAGTTTTGTCATCTCTACTTCTGTTTCTAGTGCCTCTTCGCCTGATGAACATGCTGTAAGACCTGTTAATAATAATACTGCACTTAGTGCAATTGCTAATAATTTTTTCATAAACCTTATCTCCTGTTATTCTTTTATATTTGTTTGGTATGCTTAGTATTATATCATCACTAAATGAATAAATCAACAGTTTTTGTGTATAAATATTAAAAAATATATCTCGTATTCATTGTGCATTATCACTAAAAATACATCAAAACATAAAAAATATACATTAAAACTCAAATTTTTAATGTATATTTTAATAATTATTCATTTATTCGGGTTATTGTTTTGTATATTTTTTCATTTTATATACAGAACTCTCTAATATGTTTTTCAATTTCTTTAACTTCTTTTTCAAAGCTTGTAGCTGAAATGCGAAGAGCTCCGTGTCCAAGGATTATCATTTGCTGCAAGGCATCAGATGTTGCAACTCTCACCTTTCTATTTTTTGAAAGTATTTTTGTTGTTTTTTCAATATACATATCTGCTGTTTCAGCTTCTTTAGTATATACTATACTTATATTATGGTATTTTTCAATTTTAGTTTGTCCGCCTTTCACTTTATATGCATCAAAAACTAAAACTACTTCACACTGACGAAACCCTTGATAATTACATAAAATATCCATAAGTTTATCTCTTGCAGCATCAATATTTTCTTTTGCTAATTTTTTTAAATCTTCCCATGCAAAAATTATATTATATCCATCCACTAATAAATATTCATCCATAGAAATATATCCCACAAAATCAATAGGATTAGTACTTGGTTTATTTTGATTACTAAAAGCTAGAAATCTATCTGTTTTTATTTTTCCATAAGTTTTCTCAAATATTTTTAAAAGTTCTTTGTCTTCTTTAAATGATGAATAATACTTTGATGCATTGCTTTTAAGTACATCTTTTTCTATTACTTCTATTTCTTTTTCAATATACATATCAGTATGTGCATAATTTTCCACATCATTAAAACTTACGATAAAACCTTTACCATTTTCGCAAAATATAGAATTTGGATTTGAATGAGTGTACTTTGTATAATCATATTTTATTAAATTTATTAATTCTTCTTCATTACTACAAGGCATAAACCCTGCAGCTGCTAAACTTATTTTTCCAAGCCCTTTTGTGTAGCTTATTAGTTCTTTATTATAATTCATCAAATTAATAGCAGGGCCTTTTCCTTTTAAAATAGTTGTTTCAAAAACTGTTTTTGGTAAAGTGAATTCCGCTTTTAATTTCTGCATATCAGCCATTAATCTTCCAATATTTTCGTTTGGCACTTCAATTTCGAATTCATAAAAAGGCTCTAATATTTCGCTTTTTGCTTTTCTTAAAGCTTGCTGCAAGGCTCTTAAAGTTGCCTCTTTAAAATCTGATACTTCTGTGTGTTTTATATGATGTCTTCCATTAACTAAAGATATTTTAACATCCGTTAAAGGCGCTCCAATTAAAGCCCCTTTGTGCTGAATTTCTATAAGGGCATTAAAAATAGAATGTTGTATATTTCTTGGAAGTATATCCTCACTGCATAGAGAGTCTATTATAATTCCTTTTCCCCTTTCAAGGGGCTGCAAAAGAAGTCTTACTTCCGCATAATGTCGAAGTGGCTCAAAATGCCCCACTCCTTCCACTGTTTCTTTTATTGTTTCTTTATAGAGTATTTCTCCTTTTGAAAATTCTACATCTATATTAAATCTCTCTTTAATAATATTTGTTAATATTTCTATTTGAACATCGCCCATTAAATTAATATTTATCTTTTTAATTTCATCATCCCAAGAAATATTTAAAGAAGAATCCTCATCTTGTAAAACTTTTAATTCCTCAAAAACTTTTACAGCATCTTCCCCACTTAAAATATCAATAGAGTAATTTAAAATCGGCTGAATTATTTTTTCTTTATCATCTTGTATGTTAATTCCTTGTCCGGCATAGCTTTTATTTAGCCCTGCTAATGCATAAACCCCTCCTGTTTTTGCTGTGTTAACATTTATAAATTTTTCTCCATTATAAACCCTTATTTGATTTATTTTTTCTCCATTTATTTCTTCTTTTAAATTTATCTCTCCAGAAATAACTTTTATAAAACTAAGACGAGTGTTTCCATCCCTTGAAATTTTGAAAATTTTTGCTGAAAACTCATCAGTGCTAGTTTTAAAAACTGTATATTCATCAATAGCACTTAAAAACTCTTTTACTCCATCAAGCTTTAAAGCAGAACCAAAAAAGCAAGGGTAAATCTTAGATTGTTTAATTGCTTTTTTAATATCTAGTTTATCTATAGTTTGATTTTCAATATAACTATTTAATATATCTTCATCTAAAAGAGCTATTTTTTCATTTAAATCTTCTGCACTTTGGCTAAAATCAACACAGCCCTCGCTAAATTCTTCCTTTAAACTTTTTAAAACTCTATCTTTATTAGCTGAAATTAAATCCATTTTATTTACAAACACAAAAGTTGGTATGCTATGTTTTTTTATAAGTTTTAGTAAGGTTTTTGTATGGCTTTGTATTCCACTTGATGCACTTATAACTAATATTGCATAATCTAAAACAGATAAAACTCTCTCCATCTCACTTGAAAAATCTATATGTCCTGGGGTATCTAGTAGTGAAATTTCAGTATTATCTAAATTTAAAGTTGCTTGTTTTGAAAATATAGTAATCCCACGTTTTTTCTCTAAGAAGTGAGTGTCTAATATTGCATCTTTATTATCAACTCTTCCGAGCTTTTTAATATTTCCCGATTTATAAAGCATCGCTTCACTCAATGTTGTTTTCCCTGAGTCAACGTGCGCTAAAATCCCAACTGTTATTTTCTTCATTTAAAATTCCTTTATATATAAAAGCATATCTTTGTTTTCTAAGCTTTAATAATTATATCATTTTTGTTTATTTTTCACAATGTAATTATATATTATAAGCATTTAATGCATTTAATTTATAAAAATACAAATATTATGCATAAAAACTTGATTTTTAAATATATAAAGAGTATAATAATACATATTAAATTATTTTGAAAGGATTAACCAATATGAAGACCTATTTATTTGATCATTATTATGAATATAATGAACTAGCGAGTACTCTAATAGAATTAGAAAATGATTACAAACATTTAGCAAAGCTATCCTCTCTTACAAAAACTCTTGAGGGAAAAGATGTTTTCGCAATGACCATAACAAATTTTGAAACAGGCGATGCTTTAAAAAAGCCGGCTTTTTATGTTGATGGAAATCATCATGCAGGCGAAGTTACTGGCTCTATGGCGGCTCTTCATTTAATTGTAACCTTACTTACAGGCTACAAAACAGATGAAAACATAAAAAATCTTTTAGATAATAACACTGTTTATGTTATTCCTCGTATATCTCCAGATGGCGCAGAAAGCTATCTTACTACCGCAAATAAACTTCGTAGTGTAAATCGTCCTTATCCATTTACAGAACTAGCTGATGGGCTTCACCCTGCTGATTTAGATGGTGATGGAGTTATCCGTACTATGAGAGTTAAATCTAAAAATGGTGCTTGGAAAGTTTCATCTTTAGATAAAAGATTAATGGTAAAACGCTCACCTTCTGATTTTGGTGGAGAATACTATAATATTTATCCAGAAGGATTTATAGTTAATTATGATGGAATAAATGTTTATCTTGCTGAAAATAAATGGGGGCTTGATTTTAATAGAAACTATCCATTTGGCTGGGCACCTGAGGCAAGACAGCCGGGGGCTGGTGATTATCCTTTATCAAATCCTGAAAATAAAGCTGTTGCAGATTTTGTTATCTCACACCCTAATATCTGCTGTGGTATTACTTATCATACAACTGGCGGCTGCTACATCTACCCACCTGGAACAAAACCTGAAAAAGAAGCAGATGCAAGAGATATGAAAATGTTCCGTGAAATTGGAGCTATGGCAACTGAGGAAACAGGCTATCCTATTATGAATATATTTGATGGCTTTTTAACTGATACTGTTAACTACTCATCAGGTGCTTTTGATGACTGGCTATACCACACTCAAGGCATCCCTTCTTACACAGCAGAACTTTGGGATTTACAAACTCGTGCAGGTGTAGAAAATCTATTCCCTCGCTCAAAACCATTCACAGATAAAGAAAATGAAGAAAATGCATTTAAATGCTTAAAATGGATAGATGAAAACGTAAAAGAATTAAAATCTGGAAAACCAATAAAAGAGTGGACAAAATTTAATCACGAACAGCTAGGCGAAGTTGAAATTGGCTCATATGATTTTAAATTCACATATCAAAATTGTCCTCCTGAATTTTTAAATCAAGAGATGGTAAAAAACACAAACTTCTGTTTAAGAATGGCAAACACCCTTCCAAAACTATCTGTTGATAGCCTAGTGGCTCAAAATATCGAGGGTGACACTTATAAATTAACAGCTACTTTTTCAAACAATGGATACCTCCCTTCATTTATAACTAATGAAGCAAAGTATTTAAAAACAGATAAAACTCTAACAGCTTCTTTAGATTTTGATGGCGAAATTGTAATAGGCACAGAGAAAACAGATGCAGGACATCTTGAAGGCTTTTCTGGAATTAAAACAACCTATCATTATGATAGTATTCAAACATTTAAGCATCCACCTCTTACAAAGGAATTAGTTTATATCATTAAAGCTAAAAAAGGAACTGAGGTAAAATTCACAGTTAGCAATGATAAATCTGGAACTAGTTATAAAACTTTAGTGCTATAATAAATTTAGTATTGTATTTTATTTTAAGTTAATGTATAATAATTTTAAAATTAAATATAAAACCTATGATTAAGAGTAGTAAGTTTTGAATGAAATTTAAGAGAGTTGCCGTTTTGCTGAGAGGTGATATTTCATAAAAACCCAATGGGCTTATGAGGGCGGAGCGAAAAAAATATTTTAGTAGTAGCCGACGGGAAATTCTAGCCGTTACATAGAAAACGTATGATAGTACGTAAGGTGGCATTAAACTTGAAAGAAAACTTTCATCCTTTTTGGGTGAAAGTTTTTATTTTTTATAAGGAGATTTTTAACTATGAAAAAAAGAATACTAACTGGCGATAGAACAACTGGAAAACTTCATTTAGGGCATTATGTGGGCTCTTTATCAAATAGAGTACAGCTTCAAAATGAATATGAAACTTTAATTTTACTTGCAGATATTCAGGCTCTAACTACCCATTTTGAAAACCCTGAAATTATTAATAGCAGTATATATGAAGTTCTATTTGATAATTTATCTGTGGGCCTTGATCCAAATAACGTAACCTTTGTTCAGCAGTCTGCTGTTCCATCAATAGCAGAACTCACTGTTTTTTATTCAATGTTTGTTTCTGTTAATTCACTGCGCCATAATCCAACTATTAAAACAGAAGCTAAAAACTATGGCTATGATGATTTAACATATGGCTTTCTTGGATATCCTGTTAGCCAAACTGCAGATATAACCTTTTGTAATGCAGATTTAGTTCCTGTAGGAGAAGATCAGCTTCCTCATATGGAGCAAACTAGAAAAATCGTTAGAAGATTTAATGATTTATATGGCGAAACTATAAAAGTTCCAGAAACAAAATTAAGCGAGACTCCTCGCCTTGCAGGACTTGATGGAAATGCTAAAATGGGCAAAAGCCTTGGGAATGCTATATACCTTTCTGATGATGCAAAAACTGTTAGCGATAAAATTCGCGCAGCAGTAACTGATCCTAATAGAATTTCTTTAAAAGATAAAGGAAATCCAGATGTATGTATGGTTAGTAAATACCACAAAACTTTTAACAAAGAAGAATATCACAACATATGCGAAATGTGCAAAAAAGCTGATATTGGTTGTGTTGCTTGCAAAAAATTATTAGCTGAAAAACTAAATAATATGCTTGATCCTTTTAGAGAAAAAAGAAACTATTATGAAAACCATAAAGAAGAAGTTCGCGAAATATTAATTTCAGGAACACAAAAAGCAAATAAGATAGGTAATGAAACTGTAAGAAAAGTTAAAGAAGCCATGAAAGTTATTATTTAAATTATTTATTTTACTACTGATATACTTTTCATATTATTTTCCTATAATAATATAGAATAAAATATACTTATTGATTATTTTATAAAAATATTGTAAAATTATATAGAAAAAATAAATATAGGAGGCTTTTAATGCCTGTTTTTATATCAAAATTTTTATCGCGATACAGAAGATTTTTTCTTTTACTAAGCGATATACTAATTGTAGCCTTAGCATATGTTTTTACTTGGATGTTTTTGATAAGCGATACCTCATCACTGGGCGAGTATCTTAGTTTGCTTGTTTCTAGCTGCTATTTATTTGTTTCCTGTTTTGGTATTTCTTATATAACACTTGGTATGTATGATAGCTTATGGAGATATGCTGAAATCGTAGAATTCTTCAAATGTGTAAGAGCATCGCTTCTTGCCGTTGGAACTTTTATTACAATTTCATATTTTATATTTACCGAAAGAAGAATTCCTATTTCGGTTTATGTACTTTCTGCAATTTTCGCTTCTTCTTTAACTTTATACACTCGTTTAACCTATAGGATGTATCGAAACACTAAAATTTCAAATTCTTCATATAAAACAAAACGTGTTTTAATCGTTGGTGCTGGAGATGCAGCCTCAACACTACTACACGAAATTCATAAAAATCCATCTGGAGAAATGAATATTGTGTGTGCTGTGGATGATAATAAAGATAAAGTTGGACGAACTATTATAGGTGTTGATGTTTTAGGAACTATAAATGATATCCCAGAACTCGTTGAGCAGTGCAATATAAATACTATACTAATAGCTATCCCAACTCTTGATGCATACAATAGAAAAAGAATTCTAGATATCTGCACAAAAACTAATTGTAATATAAGAACTCTCCCTGATATATCAAAGCTTATTTCAGATGGCGGAGATATAGCTTCTAGAATAATTGATATAAAAGTTGAGGATTTACTAGGTAGAGATCCTATAATTCTAGCAGAAGAGTCAACTTTATTAATTAAAAACAAAGTTGTATTTGTAACTGGTGGCGGTGGCTCTATTGGTAGTGAATTATGCAGACAAATAGCTGCTTTATCTCCAAAACAGTTGGTTATAATTGATATTTATGAAAACTCTGCCTATGCTATACAACAAGAATTAATCCGAAAATATAAAGATACTCTTAATTTAAGTGTTAGAATTGCATCTGTTCGCGATCAAGCAAAAATCGATAACTTATTTTGCGAGTTTAAACCTCATGTTATTTTCCATGCAGCTGCTCATAAGCATGTCCCATTAATGGAAGATGCGCCTGAAGAGGCTGTTAAAAACAATGTTTTTGGAACATATAACTGCGCTCTTGCCGCAGAAAAATATAAAGCTGAAAAGTTTGTTTTAATTTCAACCGACAAAGCAGTAAACCCAACTAATGTTATGGGTGCAACAAAAAGAATTTGCGAAATGATAGTGCAAAATATAGGCGCTGAATCAAAATTCACAAAATTTGTTGCTGTAAGATTTGGTAATGTTTTAGGTAGTAATGGATCTGTTTTACCTTTATTTAAAGAGCAATTAGCAGAAGGCGGCCCTATAACTGTTACTCATTCTGATATAGTTAGATATTTTATGACTATTCCTGAGGCTGTAAGCCTTGTTTTAGAAGCTGGCGCTATGGGTAATAGAAGTGGCGAAATATTTGTTTTAGATATGGGCGAGCCTGTTAAAATACTCACCCTTGCTGAAAATTTAATTAAAATGTCGGGCTCTATTCCTTATAGAGATATCGATATAGTGTTTACAGGACTTCGTCCTGGTGAAAAATTATATGAAGAATTACTTCAGGATGAAGAAAGCGTTAGAAAAACTTTTAATAAAAAGATTTTTATTGGATCTCCTTTAAAAATGAATGAAGAAAAATTCTTCTCATCTCTTTTAGAACTTCGAGATGCAGCTATTCATAATAACACTGAGGATTTAGTGGAAATACTAAAAGAAATAGTGCCAACTTTTAATCATAATAAAAATTCCTACGACGAATATTAACGAGGTGCATTAATAGTGTATAAAAATTTTTTTAAAAGAATAATTGATGTAATCTTAAGTTTTTTAGGACTTATTATTTTATCTCCTATATTTTTAATTATATGTATTTTAATTAAAGTAGATTCTCGCGGAAAAATCTTTTTCACCCAAAAAAGAATAGGCAAAAACAAATCATTTTTTAATATATTAAAGTTTCGAACAATGTATTCTGATACACCAAAAGATGTTCCCACACATCTTTTAGAAAATCCTGAAAATCTAATTACACCTATCGGTAAGTTTTTAAGGAAATCTAGCCTTGATGAATTACCTCAAATAATAAACATTTTAAAAGGTGAAATGAGTATAGTAGGGCCAAGGCCAGCTTTATGGAATCAAGATGATTTAATAAAAGAAAGAGATTTATATAAAGCAAACGATATTCGCCCAGGGCTCACTGGACTTGCACAAGTTATGGGAAGAGATGAACTGCCTATTCCTATAAAAGCAAAATACGATGGTGATTACACAAAGAATATAACTCTTTTAAATGATATAAAAATCATTTTTAAAACAGCCTTTGGAGTAATAGGCGCAAAAGGAGTTAAAGAAGGCAGACAATAAAATTTAATTAAATACTAAAGGAAGCTATCATATAAGATAGCTTCCTTTTTTATGTATTATATTTATAATAAATTCTAATCTATTTCTTCATCAAAAACAGTAAGTGTTATAGCTACACCCTCATTACACTCATTATCTCTAAAATCTTCTGTAAGAGGCAGTATTGACATACTATTACTTTCAGTACCTATTTTAACCCAAAGTGGTATTTCTTTATCTATCTCAATAATTATTTCAGAATCTAATCTTTTACTTGTTGTTCCTATCGAATTTTCAAAATCGGAATCTATTATATAAGAAGAAGAGGTGTGTCCATTTTCATTAATAGAAAACAGCTCATACTTTGTTTTTGATAAATTAATTGCTATTTGACTTTCTAGCATATCTATATTACCATACGTTTTTCCATCTTCCTGCCACTCACCGTCTCTGTAAACCCATATCGACATACTATATGATTTTGCTGTTTCATTAAGATTAATATCAAAAAACTGTAGTTCATCATCAAGAATTTCAAGCACTTTCAGTGTTTCCTGTGAAAATTCACTAGGCTTTATAGACATATCATATTCTTCATCTTTCGAGCAAGCTGATAGAAATATTACAAAACTAAATAACAGTATTAATATTTTTTTCATTTTTACACCCTTACCTATTTTAAATTATAACTCATAATTATTTATAAAAATATATATCTTATAAAGTTCAATATATTATAATTATACATCAATAAAAGTGTTAATTCAATAAAAGAGTTTATATTCAGCCTTTATTTTTATGTATATAAAGAAGATAGTATTATTTAAATGCATTAAACTCTAATATCTTCTTTATTTTAAAAGTTTAAATTAAATTAGCATTTTTTATTATTGTCTTTTTGTTGAGTTTTATTATCGCCTGTTTTGTGGTTTTGCTCTTGTTTTGTTTTTTCGTTTTGATTTGTGTGTTTTCTTGTATCTTTGTTCATGTTTTCACCACCCTTCGATTATATTATAATCACTTAATATAATTTTATTCACTTTTTTATATATAGTTGATAAAAAATATATAATATGCTATAATTAAGAGTACTTTATTTATAAATAAAGTTAATTTTCAAATTTAAAATAGGAGTTTTTTCATTATGTCTGGACATTCAAAATGGAGTACCATTAAAAGAAAAAAAGGAGCCAATGATGCCGCTCGTGCAAAAATTTTCACTAAACTTTCAAGAGAAATATCTGTTGCTGTAAGAGAATCCGGGGCAGATCCTAATAATAATAGTCGCCTTCGCGATTTACTCGCTAAAGGAAGAAGTCAAAATGTTCCTCAAGATATACTTATGAGGGCTGTTAATAAAGCAAAAGACAATGATAAGGAAAGTTTCGAGGCTTGTATTTATGAAGGATATGGCGCTGGTGGAATCGCTGTTATCGTTGAATGTTTAACTGATAATAAAAATAGAACTGCTGGAAATGTTAGGCACTATTTTGATAAATTTAAAGGAAACCTTGGCACTGCTGGCTGTGTTTCATTTATGTTTGAATCTCGAGGAATAATCACTCTAGAAGCTGACAATATTGATGAAGAGGCTTTTTTAGAGATGGCTTTTGAAACTGATATAAAAGACACTATTTTTGATGATGGAATTATAGAAGTGACCACTTTACCAAATGATTTATCCTCTGTTTCTAGCTTTTTAGAAGAAAAAGGATATACTCTTATTATAAAAGAAGTTCAAAAAGTTCCAGCTTCTTACACTAAAATAGAAGATGAAGAAACTTTAAAAATGCTATCTTTACTTTTTGAATATCTTGAAGATGATGATGATGTTCAAAATGTTTTTTATAATTTAGAAAACCCAGAAGATTTAATTTAACCAAAACTTAAGGAATTGATATCTATGAAAAAGGAAAATATTTGCATTTTCTGCGAAAAAGAATTGAATAATGAAAATAAATGCGAATGGTGCAATTTTTCAAATGATGAAACTCAAAATATGAAAGGCGCCCTTAGTTATGGTACAATTATTGATAATTTTGTTATCGGTGAAGTTATTGATTTTACAGGTGAGGGCTTTTCTTATCTATCATATGATAGAAATACACAAACTAAAGTAGTTATAAAAGAATTTTTCCCTGCCACAATTTTAAAGCAAAGAAAAAATCAAGATATTCTAATTCTTGAAGGAAAAGAAGTTCTTTTTAAAAATCTAATGATGGATTTTGTTGATATTCATTCTGAACTTATTAATATAAAAAATGATTACATGCAAAAAGTTTACTCAGTATTCTCAAGAAACAACACTAGTTATGCTGTTTTAGAATATATAAAATCTACTCCCCTTCATCAATTTTTAATTAATAGAGGCTCTAATTACACCTTTAAAGATGCTCGATGGGCACTTAATGGCATTTTATCTTTAATAGCTGATTTAAATGATAAAAACATATCCCACGGCGGCATAAGTGATGAAACTGTTGTCGTTGATTCTGATGGAAATTTTAAACTAACAGGATTCTCCATTCAAGATCTTAGAACTAAAAATGATCATATTATTTATAAATTATATGATGGTTTTTCAGCTCCTGAGCAGTATGAAATGGGTAAATTCCAAGGGTTTTACACAGATATATATTCTATTTCTGCCCTATTATATTATATGGTTACCAGTACACACTACAAAGCATATCAAGACCTTGAACTAAAAGAACGTGGAAAATTAATTCCAAAATATGCACTTATTGCTTTTAAAAATTCACTTAATGAAAATCCAAGTGATAGACTTGATAATATTGAAGATTTTATTTTAATGCTTGATAACAAAGCTATTATTCTTCCACCAAAAGAAGATAAAATAAAACCTTCTAATAATACATTTTTTGATTTTATTAAAAACAAAAGAAATCATCCTTTAATAGTTATTTCTTTAATGATTATTTTTATTTTCATACTAGCTATATCATCTTTTAATAATTCCTCAAATATCACTACAGAAACTCAAAGTGAAGTTATATCTCAAACAGCTAAAATAGTTGTTCCAAATTTAGTTGGAACAAGCTATAATGAAATAATGAACGACGAAGATTTACAAAATAACTTTTATTTTGTTATGGATGAAGTGTATGATAGCACCGTTCCAAAAGGAAGTGTTGTTTCGCACAGCCCAAGCTATTTAAATGAAGTAGCACCTGGCTCTACTATTTATTTAATGGTAAGTAAAGGGCCAAATCAATTAATAGTGCCAGATGGATTAATAGGACAAAATATCTCAGTAGTTGAATCTATTTTAAATGATTTAGAAATCAAATATAATATAGTTTATGTCGACCAAACTCAGGAAAAACCATCAGGAACTGTTGTGAATACTGATAAACAGCCTGGCGATTTAATAGATAAAGATCTTGGTTTAATAGTTTTATATGTTGCTAATGATAAACCACTAGCTACTCCAACTCCGAGCCCAACTCCGACTCCAACTTCAACTCCGACGCCGACGCCGAGCCCAACTCCGGAGCCTACACCAACCCCGACTCAAAGTCCAACTCCAGAGCCAACCCCGACTCCAACACCGGAGCCGACTCCTACTAGTGAAATAATATAAAACAAAGAGATGATTTATATCATCTCTTTATTTTTTTATAAAATTAATTTTTTCCTTAAATAATATTTATTTTATCCGATATTAATAATATAAACTTATTAAATAAAGTATGGAGGATTTTTTTATGAAAGTATCACCTATTAATAATAGCTTCACCAACCAAAAAGCAAAAACAGGAACTAATCATAATAGTAATTTTAATTCAGACACCTTTTTAAAATTATTAAATGATGAAATATCTTCTGATGTATTTATACAAAATACAGATCCTTCTATGATATTAACTTCAACTGACACAGAAATAGAACAACATATAAAAGCTCAAAAAGAATATCAAGAAATGCAAGCTCAAAAAGAGGCAATGAATAGAGAAGCAGAGGCTTCAAAATCTCAAATTGAAGGCATTAAAAAAACTTTTGATATACTTTTAGCCTGCCTTAAAATTTCTTCTAGAATAATAAATGGAGATAATGTGCCAGCGAGTGATCACCAGCTTCTTTTAGAAAATTATCCTGATATGTATTCGGCTTCCATGTCTGCAAGAAAAATAAAGGATAAACCTCAGGATCACGATAGTGTTATTGAAGAAGATAGCGATAAAGAAAAAGCACTTACTATTATAAATAATGAAGTGTCTCGAGTATTGGAAAGCACACTAAGTGATATTGATAGCGAAAATTAAAATTTTCAAAAAAAAGAAACAATGAACTTTAATCTTCATTGTTTCTTTTTTATTATTTATTTTTCTAGTAAGTTTGAAATACTTTCTAAAATATTTTCTATAAGAGTAGGTTTTTCTTCTTTTTTAGATTTAAATCCTTCTTTTTTATATGTATATTGCCTACTATCTTTTCCAAAATCATCAATATTGATAGAATAATTTATAATTTTATCTTGAATATCACCGCTTGATTTATCTATTAGATTTATTGCATTTTTAACTTTTGTAAAAGACATTTCTAGCTGTTTTTCCATATCTTCGATACTACTTCTAACATTGATAAAATCTTTTGCCAGACCATTTGCATCCTCGCAAAACTTTAATTTAATGTTATTAGCTTCTTCTTTAGCTTCCAAAACTATGTCTTTAGCTTTAAGTCTTGCTTCAACTAATGTACTACTAATTTCTTCTTGTCTATCTTTCCAGTGCTGATTTTCTTTTATTATTTTTGAAATTTCAGTATCTTTTTCATCATATTTTAACTTTAGATTATTATAAGCATCTTCTTTTAAAAATATAAATTCTCTATACTTTGAAAGCTTTTCTTCTAATTCTTTATTTTGTTTATTTGCCTTATCAATTTCTTCTTTTAAAATTTGTGCAGATTCTTTTGCTTTTAAAAATTCTGTTTCGTTTTGGTTAATAGAAGCCTTGAGTAGCTCAATTTCATTAGTGAGCTCCTCTTGTTTTTTTATATATTCTATTTCTTTTTCTTTTAATTCTTTTAGTAAATCATCAATATATTTTATTACTTGATTTCTATCAAATCCTAAAAGACTTTGCTTAAAGACTTCTTTTTCCATATATAAAACTTTCTCTTACTTTTTAGCAATTAAATCACGAACAGCTTCCACTGCAACTTTTATAGCAATGCTTGTATCGTGAACTTTTTCATTTTCGTATCCTGCATTAACTCTTTCTTGATTCCAAACACAAAGCATGACAGCTCCAGCTTTTGCCCCAAGAGTTGAGCAAACTGTGAATAATGCCGCTGATTCCATCTCACTTGCAAGGCATCCGCCTCTTATCCAAGCTTGCCATTTATTTAAAAGCTCATACGATACAGGCATTCTATCAGGAGAATGCTGACCATAAAAGCTATCTTTACATTGAACAACACCTGTGTGATAATCTACATTTAATTTTTTTGCAGTCTCTCTTAAAGCATATGTTAAATCTAAATCAGCAACGGCTGGAAATTCTATTGGAAGATATTCTTTACTTGTGCCTTCCATTCTAATAGCACCTGTTACAACAACTAAGTCTCCTGCTTTAACATCCATTTGCATAGCTCCAGCAGTTCCAACTCTAATAAAGTTTTCGACACCTAATTGAAATAATTCTTCTATAGCAATCGCCGCACTCGGTCCGCCTATACCAGTGGACATAACTACAACATTTTCTCCATTTAAAGAGCCTAAAAAACTTCTATACTCCCTATTAAATGCAATTTCCTTTGCATCATCTAGAAGTTGTGCTATTTTTGACACTCTACCAGGATCACCTGGTATAATTGCATATTTTGCACCTTTTATATCATCTTTTGAAAGATTTATATGATATAATTTTTCATCATTTGAAAAAACTGCCATAGCCTTATCCTCCCAATATTATATTTTAATTTATGAATTTGAATTCTTTTTAAGAATATCTATTAAATCCTCTATATGTCCATCATCATCAAAATTTATATCAAATAATGATGGTTTTGCAGCTGGCGCAACTGGCTGTGCAGCCTCTTCTTGGCCTATATTTTGATTAGAATTGCCAAAGAAATCTGTTTTTGGTTTTTCATCAAAACCTGTAGCAATAACTGTTATTCTAACTTCATC
>CAYJEK010000024.1:156-31196 GCA_964369205.1 uncultured Oscillospiraceae bacterium
GATTGCGGTGGAGCTTGCGAAGTAGTAGAAGAAGCTTGCGATTGTGGCGGATCTTGCGAAGTAAAAGAAAGCGATGTAAAAAGCGCTATAAAAGTTTTAGGGCCAGGATGCAAAAAATGCAACCAACTTGAAGAGGCAACAAAAGAAGCTTTAAAAGAAATGGGCTTAGGTTTAGATATTGAGCACGTTACAGAGTTTTCAGCTATATCAGCTTTTGGAGTTATGTCAACACCGGCACTTGTTATAAATGATAAAGTTGTAAGTGTTGGAAAAGTTCTTAAAAAAGATGAAGTAAAAGAAATGCTTAAAGCAGCAGGTATGTAATTTGTTATAAAACATAGAAAAATAGCAAATAGTATAAAAACAAGATGGGGAGTTATATTCCTATCTTGTTTTTATTTTATAGAAATTTTAAACATATATTAGATTAAATAAATTATAGGTGAAATAATTGTAAAAAATGTTTATTTTAATAAGAAAAAATCTTGTTTTGATTTACATCTATATAACTTTAATGTATAATTATGGTGTGGTAAATATATTTAAAATTGAAAGGAAGCAAATTAATATGAAAAGTTTAACAGGCACGGTTTCAAGAGGAATAAAAGCACCAATTATTAGACAAGGAGACGATGTTAAAGATATCGTTGTTGATAGCTTATTAAAAGCAAGTGAAATAGACGGTTTTTCATTTAACGATGGAGATGTTGTAGGAGTTACGGAGGCGATAGTTGCTAGAGCTCAAGGTAATTATGTAAAAGTAGATGACATTAAAAAAGATGTTGAAAATAAAGTTCCATCAGGAGAAATAGGCGTTATTTTTCCGATTTTAAGTAGAAATAGATTTGCTATGTGCCTAAAAGGTATTGCAAAGGGAGCTAAAAAAATAACTCTAATGTTTAGCTATCCATCTGATGAAGTAGGAAATAAACTTTTAGATATAGAAGAACTTGATGAAAAAGGGATAAATCCTTGGACAGATGTTTTAAGTTATGATAAATATAGAGAGCTATTCGGATATAAAAAGCACACCTTTACAGGAGTTGATTATATTGAGTATTATAAAGAACTCATTGAAAATGAGGGAGTAGAAGTTGAGATAGTGTTTTCGAATGATGCAAAAACTATCCTTAATTATAAAAAAGATATTATTTGTTGTGATATTCATTCAAGAAAAAGATCAAAAAAATTATTAAAATCAGCAGGTGCAAATGTTGTTTTAGGGCTTGATGATTTAATGAATAATAGTGTAGGTGATAGTGGTTGTAATCCAAATTACGGGCTACTAGGCTCAAATAAGGCAACAGAAGATAGTGTGAAATTATTCCCAGTAGACACAGAAATCCTAGTTTATGAAATACAAAATAAACTAAAAGAAAAAACAGGCAAATTAATTGAAGTTTTAGTTTATGGAGATGGGGCATTTAAAGATCCACAAGGGCATATATGGGAACTTGCAGATCCAGTGGTATCACCAGGATATACAAAGGGATTAGAGGGCACTCCTAATGAATTAAAAATTAAATATCTTGCAGATAATGATTTTGGAGATTTAAAAGGTGAAGAGCTTCAAAAAGCTATTTCAAAGGCTATAAAAGAAAAAGATGAAAAGAAAGAAAGCTTAGTTGGAAATATGGCCTCTCAAGGAACCACACCAAGAAAATTAACAGATTTAATAGGTTCATTATGTGATCTAACTTCTGGTAGTGGTGATAAAGGGACACCTATAATCTTTATTCAAGGGTATTTTGATAACTATTCTAAATAAATTTAATATATTGTTAACGAAGATTATTTAATTTATATACATCTATAGGATATAATGTAAGTGAATAATAAAATAAGAGTATCTTATTAATGTTTTAAAATTTAAGAAAGGTAGGGAATTATTATGAAAGATGTAACATTTGATTTGCAAGCGAGAGTAGGATTATCTATACTTTTTATGGGATTTATTTTAGCTGCAATGCTGAATAATAGTGTATTATTTATTGTGGGTGGAGTATTTTATGGAATGTTATTTTTATTAAATCCAGTTGTACCACAAGATTTACTTATGGTGAAAAATGCAGATAAGATAATAAGATTATCAGGGATTATAATAATTGCCTTATCATTAATAACATTGTTTAATATATAAAAAATAATAATTAATTCAAAAAACCGACTTTTAAAGTCGGTTTTTTTTTACAAGTCTATAATAACTCTATGATAGTTTGATGCCTCTCAAAGTATACAATATAAGTAAGAAATAGAGAGGAGTATTATTATGGAAGTTTTAAATAAAAAAGATTATATTGAATATCAAGAGTTTTTAAACACTTATCCTAAAGTTGCATTTCAGCAAAATTTATGCTGGGCTAATATAAAAAAGGGATGGGAAGAAAAAGTTATAATATCAAGAGATGATAATAATAAAATAGTGGGCGCTGTGTTAGTTTTAATAAAAAAAGTAGGGCCTGTGAGTTTTATGTATGCGCCAAGAGGGCCTGTTTGCGATTATTCTAATGAAAAGGTTATGATAGATTTATTAGAAGGAGTTAGAAAACTTGCAAAAAAATACTCCGCTTTTAAATTTATTTGCGATCCAATGATTTTAGAAAATGATTCTGATTTAATAAAAAAAATGCAGTCCTATGGATTTTATTTATTAGAAAATCCTGATTTTGGTGCAACTATTCAATCAAGACATAATTATATAATAGATAATATTGAAAATCTATGTGAAGAAGAATTATTAAATAGATTTTCAAGAAACACAAGATATAAAATACGTCTTGCAAAAAAAAGAGGTGTTGAAGTAAGAGAAGGTAAAGAATTACTGGATGATTTTTATAATATATACACAGATACAAGCCAAAGAAAGCATTTTGTGATACGTTCAAAAGAATATATTAAATCAATACTAGATGAATTTAATGATAATGCAAAATTAATAGTTTGCTATTATAATAATATGCCTTTGTGTGGCGCTGTAGTTATTCACAGTGCTAGTACAACTAGCTATCTTTATGGTGCATCAGTTGATAATTATAGAAATCTTATGCCAACCTATCTTTTGCAGTATGAGATAATTAAATGGGCAAGTGAGAATAAAAGTAGTGTATATGATATGCAAGGGATATGCTTGGATGAGGGGATAAATAAAGAGCTTTATAATGTTTATAAATTTAAATGTAATTTTTCAGGCGAAGTTATTATAACAGCTGGAGAATTTGAGATTATTTATAATAGATTATTTAATTATGCATTTAATAAACTAAGGGATATTAAAAGGATAATTGATTTTAGAAAGAAATATGCTAATTAGTATTAAAAAAACAGAATATAACATTATATTTTTAAAAAATCTGACGATATATTATATAAGCGGTTTTATTGTAAAGGAAGATAAAACCTATATAGAGTAAATGGAAGTTAGAAAAGGAAGGTATTATATGTCTGTTTTACAAGTACAAAATAATAAACCCGTTAATCTTCAAAATGCAAATTATAAATCTGATACTCAAATTAAAGAAGAAATTAAAAAAACAAAAACTGAGAAAGTTGATAAGTTTGAAAAGGAAGATAAAAATCTTGAAAACTTAACATATCAGCCAGCAAAAAAATTAACAACTGAACAATTAGATGAAATTAATAAGCTAAGAGAAGAATCAAAGCTTCGAATGGTTGAGGAGTTAATAGGGCAAAATTTAAAAATTCAAGGCAGAGAAGCTTTTGTAATGCACGCAGGCTTTGAATTTAAAAGTAGCTCTGTCGATTTGTTAGTAGGGATTTTTGGAAGCCTTGAAAATGCACTACCAACTCCAGCTACAACTCAAGAAGGTGCACTTAAAAATATTTCTGAGGGAGGCTCTTATTCAGTTGAGGCTGTTTCAGAAAGAATTATGCTTATGGCAACGAGTATTGCAGGAGGAGATACAGAAGTTTTAAATCAGATGAAAGAGGCTGTTATAAAAGGATTTGAGGCAGCAGGATTTGATGCGAAAACTGGTGGCGGAATGCCACAAATAACAACAGATACATACAATCACATTATGGGAGAATTTAGTAAATTATTAGATGAATAAGATTATTCATATTGATAAAAAGTGATAAAAGTGATATAATATATTGGGATATATAGGGAATATGTCTTTTAGTGTGATATAAATTTATAAAATATAAAGTAAGCTAAAAATAGCTGTAAAGAGGTTGTATGAGTGTAAATAAAAAGATGGACAGTAGGTTTAATATACCGAGTTATGAGCAATATTTATTAGATTTACCAGTAAAAAAATATACTAAAATGTGTATGACAGAGGTTATCAATGCGGATATGATGATAGCCACTTTTGGTGAGGAAAATTATTATAATACAAGTAGAGAAATTTTAGAATCAGGAAATATAGCCTATAAACAAATGAATTTAGATAGTATTATTCATGTTTATATAAATAGTTATAAGCATTTTATGGCTGTTGCAAATGATGATATTTCAGATGAAGATTTTTTAAATTTAATGAAAGTATTTCATGAGCAATATGAGCTTGCTAATGCACAGCAAACAGGTCTTGGAGGGGTATCAAGGTTTGTTTTAGCTTTTGGAGATGATTTAGTAAATAGAATTAAAAGTGCATACTATGTGCATAATGATTTTCAAAATAATTTTATTGTAGTAACTGATGAAAAAGAAAGATTAGCTACAGAAACAGAGCAAAATTTAAAATTATTTGACTTATTAAATTATGCTATAAATAATGATAAAGTTGTGCCATTCTATCAAGGTATTTATAATAGCGAGCTTCAAAAGATAACAAAATATGAAGCATTAATGAGAATTTTTGATGAAAATGATAAAATGTATGTGCCGGGAATGTTTTTAGAAGCTGCAAATCAATTGAAACTATACCTTACAATAAGTAAGATAACTATTGATAAAGCATTAAAAGATTTTGAAAATAAAGATTATGATTTAGGGCTAAATATTTCCCTATCAGATATTAGATCAGAAGATTTTAGGGATTGGTTTTTAAATAGAATTAAAGATTATAAAAATAAAAATAGGGTTACTATAGAATTTGTTGAAACTGAGGATTATAATTCCGATGATGTAATAATTGGGTTTTTAAAAGATATAAGAGAGATAGGCTGCAAAATAGCTGTTGATGATTTTGGGGCAGGGTTTGCTACATACACCTCAATGATTTCCCTAAAACCAGATACATTAAAAATTGATGGAAGTATTATTAAAAATTTAAATAATAAAGAAAATAGAATAATATTAGATTCAATATGCTATATGGCGAATTTAATTGATGCAAAAATAGTGGCAGAATTTGTTGAAAATGAAGAAATACAAAAAATAGTAATAGAAAATAATATTAAATATTCACAAGGATATTATTTTTCAAAACCTCAACCTATTGAAGATATAAAATTTGATTAAAAAAAAAGACTTTGCAATGCAAAGTCTTTTTTACTATATTATTATAATATAACCAATGATGAAAATCTAAAAATCATTAATACGCATCCAACTGCTGAGAAGATTACATAAATAGCATTTAAAATAAAAAAATTCAACATTTATAGAATTTCAATAAATAATATGATATAATGAATAAAATAATTGAAAAAGGAAGAATAAAAATGACTATACCTAATTGTCCAAAATGTGCTTGCGATTACACATATGAAGATGGGAATTTAATAATTTGCCCAAATTGTAATTTTGAATGGGATAAAAATACTACGTTTGAAAACGAGGATGAAAATCCTATAATAAAAGATGCTAGCGGAAATATTTTAAACACTGGTGATAGTGTAACTTTAATAAAAACTCTAAAAGTTAAAGGTGCACAAGGCGATTTAAAAATAGGAACTAAAGTGAAAAATATTCGCCTTGTTTATGATAGTAAAGATGATCATGATATCGAATGTAAAATAGATGGATTTGGAGCTATAAAATTAAAATCATCTGTTGTGAAAAAAGCATAAAATAAATATTAAATTAGTATTTATTAATATAAAAACACAAGGAATATTAAAAATAAAATCCTTGTGTTTTTTTAATATATTAGATTATATCATAATAACGAGTGCGATGCCAATTGATAAAAGTAAAAGACCTAGTGAAGTGAAAAGGATGGCGAAAACCTTCAGTGTTTTTAATGTGTGTTCAGATTCGATAATTACAGTGTTTACATTATTTTCATAAATTCTAATTTTAACTGTGTCGCCAATTGCAAAATTATTTCCATCAGGTATTTCATGTTTTTTTCGAACTGAAATACCGGTACTGCTTTTAATAGAGTAATCGTAGCCGTTCCATTTAAAATCTAAAATAGGAAAATAGTAAACACTTTGTGAGCGAGAACGAAAAGAACTTTTTTCTTTGGAAATATCAGAAATTTTTGCATAAAGTGATATAAATGTGTCACGATTTAATTTTATATTCTGTCTAAATGAAAGTATTCCAAATAAAACGAATACTATCCCTAAAATAATCAATATAACTGCTAAAAATATTGCTGGATGCATAAATATAACCAATCCTTTCTTTAGCCTTACTCATAGAATAAAGTTAGCTATAATTTTAACATTTTAAGTGACAATTTTCAACTTAAAATTATATTAGTAAGGCTAAAATAAAAACAGATAACTAAGTAAATTCATTTGGCTTAGTTATCTGTTTTATTATTTAATTATTTAATTAATTATCCAATTAATTATCCAATGTATTCATTTGCTGAGGCAGCAGCAATTCTACCAAATACAATGATATCTGTTACAGCATTACCACCGATTCTGTTACCACCGTGGATACCACCAGTAACTTCGCCAGCTGCATATAAACCAGGAATTACATCGCCTTCAGTTGAAATAACTTCTGCTGAAGTGTTTATAGTAACGCCACCCATTGTGTGGTGAACACCAGGAGCAATTTGAATTGCATAGTAAGGAGCAACTTCTGCTTTAACATCCATACCAGTTGTTCTTCCGAACGCTTCGTCAACTTGAGTGTCAACAGCTGTGTTCCAGCTTTCAACTGATGCTGATAAATTAGCAGCATCTGCACCTATTAAAGCAGCTAATTCTTCAATAGTTTGAGCTTCATAAGTTAAACCATTATCAACATATTTTTCAATAGCTGATAGGCCATCTCTTACTTGTTGATCAAATACTAGGTAAGCATATCCGCCTTCTTGCTCTAAAATAGCAGCAGAAACAACATCACGTGTGTCAAGTTCGTTTATAAATCTATCACCAGTTTGGTTAACTAATATAGCACCGCCACCACGAACAGATTCAGTAATCATAATTGTTGATTCTTGGTGAACAGTTGGGTGAATTTGAACTTGCTCGATATCTGTTAATGAAGCACCAACAGCCTGGGCCATAACAATACCTTCACCTAGAGCACCTGAATGGTTTGTTGTAACAAAGCCTTCAAGGTCTGGACGGTATTCTGTGAATAATTCACTGTTTGCACCAAAACCACCAGTTGCTAAAATAACAGCTTTTGCATTAACTGTGTAGTCAGTGTCATTTGAAGAAGCTAAAACACCAGTTGCAGCCCCTTCTGTCATAACAACTTCAGTTGCAGTTGTGTTATATAAAATTTCAATGTTTAATTCTTCGACAACTTCCATTAAGTTAGTAACTAAGTAGTCGCCTACACCAGCACCACCTTCAGGACGGTGAATTCTTTTATTTGTAGCACCACCTGAGAATGAAACTTCTGGAAGTGGAGCACCAATTTCAGCTAGCCAGTCAATAGCTTCTGCTGAATTTTCAGCCATAGTTGTTATTAAATCTAAATTACCAACTTCGTATCCACCAGTATATGTATCATCAATAAATGTTTGAATGCTATCTTCGATTTCAAGTTCTGCTTGTACACTTGTTTCAGCAGCATTCATACCACCAGTTGCACGAACAGTGTTACCACCTGCAAAAGGCATTTTTTCTAAAACTAAAACTGATTTGCCAGCTTGAGTTGCTTCGATAGCAGCTGTGATACCAGCACCGCCAGCACCAACGATAACTAAATCAACTTCTTTAGTTTCAGCTGTTTTTTCGCCAGTTTCACTTGAAGCTGCAGCAAAATCTTCTGCTGATAAACCGCCTGTAGCTAAAGCTGCATTAAGTGCTGCTAAAAAAGCATCAGTAGTAACTGTTGCACCTGCAACAACATCTGGATTTACATTTTGTGTTTCTAAAATCTCTGCTATTAAATTATCAATAGCAACACCACCGATAGTAGGTGTTTCTGCGTGTTCTGAAGAAAGTTCAGTTATAACGCCATCTTTTACAGTTAGAGTAACAGAAAGGTTTCCGCCAAATCCATTAGCATCTTCACCAGTTAAAGTTTGTTCTGCTGATGCAGTTTCAGTAGAACAAGCTACTAAAGAAAGCATTAGTGCTGAACTAATAAGTAGTGAAAGAATTTTTTTCATAATTTCTAAATCTCCTTAATTCATTGAATGTTAAATTTTAATCTGCTTTTATATTTAAGCCTTACATATTATAGCTTAAAAGTTAGTAACAAACAAGGTTTTGAAAGTTAAAAAAATATGACAAATTGTTAACAATTACAGATTTTAAATGAAAATAGGTTAAAAATGTTAAAAAAATGGATATAGATAGTGAGACATATATCCATACAAATAAATTAGATAAAATCATATAATGCCTAGCTCTATTAAATAAATATGAAGTTTATGAATTTTTTTAAAAAATAAGATGGGAAAATTATATAAAACCTTGAAATAGATAAAAAAATATCTATAAAATTTTAATGTGTAATAGAAATGTAACAAACTTAGTGTATTATATATTAGATATAGGTAATATATTAAAATAGACAGTTATTAAATTTTAGTATTAAATAAGTAATTATAAATTAAAAATTAAGGGAAGGAGGAAGTAAAAATGAAAACTTTGAATGTTTTATATAATAGCATTGATGATTTAATAAGTAATAATAAAATAGATGATTTTTATGATGATGAAAACTGTTTAGTGAGAATATATGTTTCGAGTGACAGTAAGGCTTTTGCAAAAGATTCAGCACTAATTATTAAAAATAAACTACCTAAAGCAAAAATTATAGGGATTTGTGTTGATGGAGTTTTGTTTGATGGTGATATACATAAAACTAGCCATTTAATTTCAATAATCTCTTTAAAAAAAGCAGAAGTTTTTACAAAGCTAGTATCTTGTAAAGACTTTGAAAAAAATCAAATAGCAAAAGAAATATCAAAAGAAGTAAATAAATTTTCGCCATCTAGTGTGTTTTTATTCTTAGGAAGTAAAAATGAAGAAATTTATAAAATAACACAGTATTTATCAAAAAATTCAAAAGAGGTAACTTTTACAGGTGGTGTAGCAGGATATTTAGATAAAAAAACAGATAAAGTTACTTCATTTGTTTTTGACGATAAAGAAATTATCGAAGAAGGATTTGTTTTAGCTGGAATAAGTAAGGAATATGTTTTATCATACACAAATACAGTGGTAGGACATGAAGCAGTCTCAGATGTTCATACAATAACAAAATGTGATGGAGTTTTTATAGATGAGATTGATAATTTAAATGCTATAGACTGGATAAAAGAAAAAATAGGCATAGATAATATTTATAAATCTATGAGCGAATCACTTGAAAATAATATTTTAATAAGATTACCATTTGTTTTAGAGGGTGAAGATGGATCAAGTAGAATATTAAATTTTGATTTAGATAAACAAAAATTAACACCTCACTATACACTATTAAATGATAATCAAGAATTTCGAGTGGGATATCTAAGTCCATTAAAAAGCATTGAAGAATGGCAAAGTATCTGTATCGATTTGCAAAAAAGTTCGGCAGAATATATATTTGCTCATTCTTGCATGTATAGAAGAATTTACTTAGAAAATTTATCAAAAAAAGAATTAATGGCATTTAAAGAAGCGAATATTTGCGGGGCTTTTTTAAGGGGTGAAATAGGCACTAAAAATGGGAAAACAAGATATTATAATGGTGCTTGTACTCTTATTACTCTAGCAGAGGAAAGAAAATTCATTAATATAAATTTAGAAGCCTTTAATGATGTTGTTAAATTAAATGATAATATTAAGTTAATTGAAGATTTAAAAGAGGTTTCAAGTGATAGTAATCCTATAATAAATAATTTAATATTCGATGAATTAAATAGCGAAGATTTTAATTATAAAGATTCTGCAAAAACAATGCTGGATTATATAAAAAATACACAAAAGAATGAGTATTCTAAAATATGTGTTGTTACTAATGAAGTTTTGAATATAGATTTCACTCCAATAACTTCTTTAAAACAAAGAGAATATTCAAGTGTTTTCTTAGAAAATGCAAAAGAATTTTTTAAAAATAATTATCCAGATACTGATATTAAATTTTATAGGTATAATAAATCTAGCTTTTTCTTTATGATAAATGAAGTTAAGAGTGAAGTAAGAGTTATTGAAATGACTCAAAAATTATACACTCATTTAAATAAATTATCAGCAAAATATAGTGAAGTGAAAGTTTTTAATAAACTTACAATATCACTAGGGCTTAAAAGAATACAAAAACTACTTCTAAGCCAGCCGAATTTAAGGGAAAGCGGATATAAAAACTCGTTTAATATTTTTAGTGATAAAGATGAAACTATGTCGCTTCAAAAAGAATTTGATATAGTTTCTGAATTAAAAGAAATTGTTGAAAATGAAACGGTTATGCCTTATGTTCAGGGTATATATGATAATATTAATGGCGGATTTTTTGCTCATGAAGTTATAATGAGATTAATATCTCCATCTGGTGAAGTTTTATTTCCAGAAACATTTTTAGAAATTTCAAAAAAATATGATATATATCTAGATTTAAGCTATATATTAGTAAGAAAAGTTTTAGATTTTGTAAAAGATAGCGAAAAGATAGTTTTAATTAATATATCTATTAAGGATATAGAATCAGAAGAATTTTCTAATATGGTTTTTTCAAAACTAAGCAAAATGAAGAATCCTCAAAATATTATTTTTGAAGTTTGCGATTTAAGTTTATGCAATGATATAGAAAAATTAAAATTATTTGTTTTTAAATTATCAAAACTAAAGATGAAATTTGCCGTTGATAATTTTGAAATAAAGGATTATCAGATTTTAAATAATAGTGATATAAAAGTTGATTTTATTAAAATCACAAGTGCTTATTTAAATGATGAAGATGCAAATTTAAATCAAGAAGAAAATATTTTCTCGATTTCTAAAAAATTATCAGCAGAACTGATGGTAAAACATGTTGAAACAGCGGCAATGCAAAAGCAAGTTTTATCACATTCTATTAAATATACTCAAGGATTTTTCTTCTCAAGGCCTGTTTATATTGATGATAATAATGCAATGAGTGAAAATAATAATGAAGATATAAATAATAATGAAAATGAAACTCATAAAATAGAATATAAAAATTTAAAAGCGAAAGAAAAAGTTTTTATTTATTCAGGGATATTTATTTTAATTATTTTATCTGTTATTTCAACGATTATTTTTACTACAAGAAATATGAATTTAGTAACTCAAATGAACGATGTGTTTTTAGAGGAACTTGCTACAGGTTTATCAATTCAAATTTCAGATCACATGGAAAATGCTAAAGAGAATTTAGCATTAACTTCTGTGGCAGTTTTAAATAATGCAAGTAGCGAAGAAGAAATATTAGATAATTTAGCTATTGTATCAGGCATAACAAATTTTGATGATATATATATATCTTTTGATTCAAAAACACCAATTAATAGTGAAGGTGAAGAATTAGACATTGATGTAGATAGCATATATAATGATAATGGATTTTTAGTATCATCACCATTAAAAGATTCAGTAACAGGAAGAGAATTTTTTGTGATGGGAATGCCTGTGTTTTTAGAAAATGAAAAAGTAATTGAAGTTTTTGGAGTATACTATTTAGAAAATTTTTCTAGTATTTTAAATTTAAAAATTTTTGATGGAGAAGCATTTTTTCATATATGTGAAGTGGATGGAACTCCAGTGGTGCTAAGTGGAAATGATGATAACTTATTTTTAGATGGAGATATGTATAGCTTTATTTCCTCTTTAGATATAACTAATGGTCACACCATATCCTCTATAAAAGAAGATATGGAAAACTCAGAATCAGTTTTATTAAAATACTCAGCTAATAATCAAGAGAGAACTGCTGTAATGCTAAGAATAGAGGGCACAGATTGGTGCATTGTTAGCATTGTTTTAGATGATGTTATAGAAATAATGCAAAACACAATTAATTCTAACACATTAAACTTTGTGGTTTTTGTTTTAATAATATTTATTTTATATGTTTTAGCTATTTTTGAGATAGAAAAGAGAAATAAAAAGCAATTATTAAAAGCTTTAGAATCTAGCAATTTACTTGCGAATTCACTGCAGGTTAATATTGAAATGGATTCACTCACTAGAACATACAGCCGTTCAGCGGCAGAGGAAAAAATATCTAGTATTATAAACAAAAAACAAGAAAAAGAAAAGAATGCATTTGTTTTACTTGATGTTGACAATTTTAAAAGTGTTAATGATACATACGGACACAAAACAGGTGATATATTCCTTCAAGAGTTAACTATTGCGGTGAAAAATAGTTTAAGAAGTGGAGATATTATAGGAAGAATAGGTGGAGACGAATTTGTTATATTATTAAATAATATAGTGGATATAGATGTTACAAAATCTATTCTTACAAGAATTCTATCTAGTGTAAATACGATAGAAATAAAAGGAGTTTCTTTAAATGAAGTTTCTATAAGTGCTGGTGTTGCAATTGTTCCAGAGGAGGGAATAGATTACGATAAAATTAGCACAAAAGCCGATAAGGCTTTATATCTTGCAAAACTTGCAGGAAAAAACAATTTTATGATATATGATGAATTATAGATTTAAAAACCTCACTCTAACTAAGAGTGAGGTTTTTTTATGTAAAAAAAAGTGAAAACCTTTGATTTCATAATATATATATGGTAATATACTAATATAAAGTGAAAGGTAGGTTATTAATATGAAAAGAAATATATTATTAATTATTATATTATTAAGTGTTTTTATTTTTTCAGCTTGCAGTGGTAGTGAAGAAGTAATAGAAGAAGTAAATAGTGAAAATATCACTAGTAGTCAAGAAAATGAGCAAGACACATTAGAAGAAGTAGAAACAGAAGAACTTAATGAAAACGATATTTTGCAAGAAGATAGAGATTATATAATAAATTTAGTAAAAACAACAATTAATAATTCAGACGAAATGTATTTTACTCAAAATATAAAAGTACCATTTACAAGTAAAGAAAGAGGTGAAATTTTAGATATTTTAAATCTTGATGAAAAAGAGGTTGTAAAAGCGGATAATGGATTTGGTGTATTTGGAATGCAAATATATTCAACAAGTGGCACTTACAGTATGCTTATAACATCACTTAGTGAAACAGAGTATGTTATTATAGTTGATAGTATGCATAGAGTTATTTTAGATAAGGAAACTTTTAATGAGGTTTCACAATATCTATTAGATTTAACAGAAACTTCAATACAAGATGGTACATCTTCTTTAAATGAGGATGTTTACGCATTAGTAAATGAAATAGTAGTAAAAGATATAGAAAATATATATAGTATCACTGGTGATGATGTAATGATGCTATCTTTAGAAGAGATAGAAAGAATAAAAACTGCATTAAATATTTCTTCTTGGAGTGTTTACTCTGGAGATTATCAAGGCTTAAATGAATATAAAAAAGATAGCATAACATTTGCAAATAAAAAGCAAGAATATGGCGGATTTGAATACTATGCTTCTTTAAATATATCAAATAATAATGAAACCTATATAGCAACTTGTCATTTTCATGAGGGGCTTGGAGGTATTACATATATAAGTGTTCCAAAACAAGTTTATGAAAATACACTCCTAGTTTATAATGAAATAAAAAATCAATATATAAATCAATAAAGTAGGTGATTAAATGTATAAAGATATAACAAATTTTCAAGCAAAAGTAAATGAGGATAGTATTTCATCATTTTTTGAAAGTATTGAAATAAAAATCAAAGCATTTGGCTCATGGAAAGAAAAAGAGGTAAGTGAACTTGAAAGCTTTATATCCACAAATTTTAGAATAACATATATAACATCAGGTGAGGCTAAAATTTTACATAATAATGAAACTTATCAGCTTAAAAAAGGTGACTATTTTCTATTTTATCCTTTTGAAGTTTACTCTACGTTTTCAAATGCCAGTGAGATATTAAGCTATACATACATAACTTTTGATATTTCGCCATATAGTTTAAGAAATCAATTTGAGGAGATTGTATGCAGTGGCTTTAAATACAAGATAAGCGATAAAGAAGAAGAGATAAATTCAATTTTAATTTCAAAGCTTTTAGAAAACATTAATAATAAAATAGAAGGTTATATGTATAAAGTGAAAATACTATTACTAAATCTTCTTATAAATATGGCATTTGAAAATAATAGATATAGCAAAACAAATGTAAGTCAGCAGAAAATTTATAAAAACACCGATTTTAATATAGTTCAAAATACTATTGATTATATTGAAAAAAATATATCTATGCCACTTAAGGTTAGCAAAATAGCAAAGGATATAGGAGTTAGTGAAAGTACTCTCCATAAATCTTTTAAGGCAGTGTTTAATATGGCACCAAGTAAATTTATTTCTCAATACAAGGTTAAAAAAGCGGATGAGTATTTAAAAAGTAGGCATTATACTGTGGAGCAAATAGCATTTAATTTAGGGTTTTCCTCCTCAGCTCATTTAAGAAAAGCTTTTAAACAATATCTTGGAAAAGGAATAAAAGATATTTAGCTGATAAGTAATTTAACAGGAAATATTGTGCATAATGCACAATATTTCCTGTTTTTGTTTGAAGGTAGACTTAAAATATACTGAATTGTATCCTTTTTTTACGGAAATAGATATTTAAAAAATAAATTAATATTGATAAAATATCCCTAAGACAAATATTTAGGAGAAATTAAATTTTAAAAGGAGAAATTTTATGTCACAAAAAAATACGAAAATGACCATGTTCAGCTGTATAACAATGGCTGTGGGCGCAATTATTGGCGCTGGTCTATTTACATCACTGCCTATGGGCATTGAAATGATTGGAGGAAATGTTGGCTGGGCATTCGTTTTAGCAACATTATTTATCTTTATTAGAACATTACCTAGTTTATATCTTCAATCATCACTTCCAGTTTCAGGTTCTACATATGTGTATCTTGCTAGATTAATTCATCCAGCAGTAGGATATGTTCAAACATTAAACTCTGTAATTGGTGCATTAAATATAGCAGTTATGTCTATGACTTTTGCAAATTACTTTGTTCAATTATTTCCAGAAGTTGAAATAAACACAACTTTAGTTGCAGTAGCTTGTGCACTAATATTTACAGCGATAGGCACATTTGGAGCAAATACAATAGGAAAATTCCAAAATATTATCGTTGCACTATTAATGGTAGCACTTGGGCTTTATATTTTCTTTGGCTTTGGAGCTATAGATACAGGAGCAACACTTCAAGATTTCATTGTTCCAACAGTTGATTTTGCATCAATGTGGGGAGCTATTGCTATATTAAACTACTCACTTCAAGGTGGTGCTATAGTTGCATCATTCGCTGATGAAGTTGAAAATCCAGGTAAAACAATTCCAATGTCATTCTTTGGCGGCACAGTTATAGTTATGATTTTATATGTAATAATAGCATTTGTAACATATGGTGCAGGCCCTATAGATGGTGGCTACAATCTAGGTGCTATCGCTGCAACATTTATGTCACCAGGACTTGTTAGATTCTTTATTGTAGCAGGTGCATTATTTGCAACAATAACAACTTTAAACGGCTCATTAATGATTTACTCACGTGTTCATTATGCTAGTGCAAAAGATGGTATCTGGCCAGAAGTTTTAGCAAAAACAAATAAATACAATGTTCCTTATGTAAGCCTTTGGACTTGTACAGTGATTGCTATAGTTGTTATGTTAACAGGAACAGATTTAGGACAAATTTTAAGAATAGTTTCCATTCCAGGACTTCTATTAGGTGTTGTTTTCTATATTCCGCCTCTAACATTTGCTAAAAAATTCCCTAATGCAGCTAAAAAATCATACATTAGAATTCCACAACCTATAAACTTAGTATTATGTGTATTTTCAGTGTGTATGTCATTTTACATGGGATGGAGCCTTCTTAAAGATATAGGCTCAAGAGCTATTCCAATGGCTATATTCTATGTAAGTGGATATGTTTACTACTACTTCCGCTGGCAATATCTAAAAAAACACAAAGGTATTGATATTATAGAAAAAACTAAAGGAATTCTTCCACAATGGGAAGAAAGAAATAAACCTGAAAATGAAGAAGTTTCAGTGTAATAATAAATGCTTGTAACTATTTTATATAAATAGATAAATTTTATATAAAATTAGCTTATAATTTCTCTTAAAGTGAGTGACTACTTTTTAATATAAAGGTAGTCACTTGCTTTTTAGTTAACAAAAAATTTACTTTTATTTTCCATATTATCTGTTTTATATAGTAAAAAATGATAAATTTTGTGTAAAATGCAGAAAAACAATATATTGGGCTTAGTCTATTGAAAGACACTAGATATTGTTGTATAATATGGTTATCGTATAAAACTTTAGCAGAATACTCATTCTGTAAATATAGAAAACGAAAAAAGGAGAGAGAAAATGGAAAGCATAAAAGTCATTAAAAGAAATGGCAGACAAGTTGATTTTGATTCAGCGAAAATAGAGCAAGCAATACTAAAGGCTATGAAGTATGGAAGTGGTATTGTACATGAAAAATTAGCAAAAGAAATTGGAGAAAATTTTTCTACTGATAAAACTATAATAACAATTAAAGAAATAGAAGATTACGTTTATAAATCACTAGTAGAGGCAGATGATACTCTAACAGCAAAATGCTATGAAGCTTATAGAGCTGTAAGAGAATATCAAAGACAAAAAAACACTATAGATAATAAGGTTATAGGTCTTATTAATGGTGAAAATAAAGAAGCATTAATGGAAAATTCAAATAAGCAAGAGCAATTAATTTCAACTCAAAGAGATTTAGTTGCTGAAGAAGTTTCAAAAGACGTTGCTAAAAGAATAATGCTACCACCACATATTGCACAAGCTCACGATAATGGCCTTATTCATATCCACGATTTAGGGCATTATCTAAATCCATCGTTTAACTGCTGTTTAGTAAATTTAAAAGATATGCTTGAAAATGGAACAGTTATCAATGGTAAATTAATAGAAAAACCAAAAACATTTAGAACAGCTTGTACAATAGCAACTCAAATAATTGCACAAGTTGCATCAGGTCAATTTGGTGGGCAAACAATTTCTCTTGCACACCTATCACCATTCGTTAGAATTTCTGAGGAAAAAATCAGAAAACAACTAATAAAAGAGTGGGGAGATAATGGCTTTAGCTACACACCAGAGCAATTAAATAATGCTGTTGCACTAAGACTCAAAGAGGAAGTAAAATCTGGTATTCAAACAATTCAATACCAAGTTAACACTCTTCAAACATCTAATGGACAAAGCCCGTTTTTAAGTGTGTTTATGTATATTTCAGAATATCCTGAATATGAAAAAGAAACAGTTATGCTTATAAAAGAAGTGCTAGAGCAAAGAATTCAAGGCATTAAAAATGAAGTTGGTGCTTGGATAACTCCTGCATTCCCAAAACTTTTATATGTAACTGATGAAAATAATATTCACGAAGATAGTGCTTATTATGAACTTACAAAAATTGCATCTGTTTGTGTATCAAAAAGAATGATGCCAGACTTTATTAGTGCAAAACATATGAAACAAAACTATGAAGGTAATGTTTTTGGCTGTATGGGCTGCAGAGCTTGGCTTTCTCCATACACAGGCCCTACAAATAATAAAGAGGGCGATTATAAATGGTATGGCAGATTTAATATGGGTGTAACTTCATTAAACCTTGCCGACGTTGGTCTTTCAGCTCAAGGCGATATTAAAAAATTCTGGAATATCTTAGAGGATAGATTAGATTTATGCAAAGAAAGCTTAATGCTAAGATATGATAAATTAAAAGATATAACAAGTGATGTTTCTCCTATTCATTGGCAACACGGAGCGATAGCTCGTCTTAAAAAGCATGAGCCAATAGGTGCACTTCTTCACGATGGATATGCAACTATTACTCTTGGATATATAGGCTTATATGAGTGTGTTTTAGGGTTAATAGGTGAAAGCCATACAACTGCAAAAGGCGAAGCTTTAGCTGTTGATATAATGAATCATTTAAAAGCTAAAATCGTTTTATGGAAAAGACAAACAGGCCTTGGATTTGCTTTATATGGCACTCCAAGTGAAAGCTTAACTGAAAGATTTGCAAGATGCCTAAGAGCACGTTTTGGTGTGATTGAGGGTGTTACTGATAGAGATTATCTAACAAATTCATATCACGTGTTTGTTGGAGAGGAAATAGATGCATTTGAAAAATTAAAATTTGAATCTAAATTCCATCCTATTTCATCAGGCGGTGCTATAAGCTATGTCGAACTTCCAAACCTTGCAAATAATGCAGATGTTATTTTAACTTTAATTAAATATATGTATGAAAATGTTCAGTATGCTGAAATGAATACAAAGCTTGATTTCTGTATGGAATGCGGTTTTGAGGGCGAAATTTTATGTGATGATAACTTAGAATGGTATTGTCCAAACTGCTCAAACAGAGATAGAGATAGAATGAATGTTGTTAGACGTACATGTGGATATCTTGGTGAAAACTTCTGGAATGAAGGCAGGACTCAAGAAATTAAAGAAAGAGTAATGCATTTATAAAACTTAAAATAGTATTTCTATATAAAAAAGGGGCAGTAAAATGCCCTTTTTATATAGAATTAAAATCTATAACTTTTAGCTAAAGAAAGGGATAAATTATGAATTATGCTCAAATAAGGCAGTTTGATGTTGCAAATGGTGTTGGAATTCGTTCTACTTTATTTGTTAGTGGCTGTCATTTTAAATGCAAAAATTGTTTTAATGAAGAATACTGGCCTTTTGATTATGGAAATGAATATACTAATGAAGTGATGGAAGAGTATATAAAAATGGGCGAGAATGAAAATGTTACAGGATATTCGCTTTTAGGAGGCGAGCCTATGGCACAAAAAGGCGATATGGTTTTAAAAACAGCAAAAGCTATAAAAGAGAGAACTGGAAAATCTATATGGATGTGGACAGGCTACCTTTTTGAAGAATTAAACGAAAAACAAAGAGAAATTTTGCAATATATAGACGTTTTAGCAGATGGCCAATTTATAGAAGAGAAAAAAGATTTAACCCTTCTTTTTCGAGGAAGTAGTAATCAAAGATTAATAGATGTTCAAAAAAGTTTAAAAGAAAATAAAGTTGTTTTATGGGAAAAAGAAGATTAAAAAAGGAAGATAATTAAAATGGAAATTAAAATCAAATATTTTAGCGAAGATATAGAAAAAATAAAGCCAATATCAAAAGGCGATTGGATAGATTTAAGAACGAGTGAGAGTATTGAATTAAAGCAAGGTGAATTTCGATTAATTCCTCTTGGTGTTGCAATGGAGCTGCCAAAAGGATATGAAGCTCATATACTGCCACGTTCATCAACTTTTAAAAACTTTGGTGTTATTCAAACAAATTCAATGGGAATTGTTGATAATTCATACTGCGGTGATAATGATCAATGGTTTTTTCCAGCATTTGCGCTAAGAGATACAAAAATTGAAAAGAATGATAGAATTTGTCAGTTTAGAATAATGAAAATCCAAGAAGAAGTTAGTATAAATTTTGTTACGAGTTTAGAAAATGAAGATAGAGGCGGACACGGCTCAACAGGTGTGAAATAAATATAATTTAATAAAAAAGAATGAAACGGATGCCCGTTTCATTCTTTTTTATTAATCATTAAATAAGTTTATTTTTGGCAAATCCCTATCTGAGATAAAGGTTTCAGCATTATATAAAAATAAGATATTAGAGAAATCTTCTTTTTCTATTATAGCATCAAGCCCTTCATTAAAGTATCTTAAATCTATAATATGGATGCTAGAAAAATCTTCTACTAAAAATGGAATAAATGAATTTGCATAGCTATCTTTTAGTATTAAAATACTACCCTCGCCATTACCCTCAATAGTAGAATATCCAAAATTGCCTCTTAAAAACATAGCATATTTATCGCGAGTTAAAAGAGCATCTTTATCATAAATACTTAAAGTTTCATCGCCAATAGTTATCATAGCATCGCTTTCTATATAGCTTAATGTATCAGCTTTTGCATTAAAAGTTTTTGCTTTTGAGTAGTGAGTTCCATAAAAATCATCTACTTCTATAAAATTAATATCACCACTGTAATAAGGCTCTTTACTAATTAGATGCATATAATCTTCATATGCATAGTAAGCGCCAAGAGTTGTCCAGTGATGGTCTGTTTTATAATAAATATATTCATCGGTTTTATCTTGCAATACTTCTAGTAGGTTTAAAGAATTTTCTTTAGGTATACTACTGTAAACTGTTTCAAAAATTAGATTGTTATCAAGAACTGGCGAGTGAAGTTTAACATTGTCCGTAATAACTCCAGGAGCCGTTGGTGCAAGGGCGACAATAATGTTTCTATCAGAATGTCTTGTTATAAATTCATTTATAGCAGTTATATTTTTATTAGTTTGAGTTAAATCAATACTGCTGATTTTCGTAAACATATATCCATCTGTGCCATAAACAATACCATTATTTTCGCCTTTTAATAAAGCTGTTTCCGCAATGCTTTTTAGAGAAATCCAAGTGTTTCGAAGAATAAAATGATCGTTTGTGAATTCTTCAATTTTTGGAGTATATTCATTTTCAATTAAATCATTGAGTGAGAATTTTGGAAAGGTTGCAAGTTCACGATTTTCAAGTTCGGAGCGCTCATATGTTGGAGAAAATAAATCTGCAATGCTAAGCGAATATAGTAAAACTGCAAAAAGAATAATCAAAGGATATTTTTTTAAGCTTTTTATCATTATAATTTTTCCTTTCAGTAATATTAAAATCTAAAGTAGATAAATGGATTATAAGTTGAGTCAACTAGATAAGCAATAGATAAAAGGAAAATAGCCACTAGTAAAACACCCATAATAATATTATTATCTTTATATTTTTCATAGAATTTAATAGGCAAGGTTGTGGATAATAGTATTCCTATAACAATGCTTATTATATAGCTAGAGAAATAATAAACTACACTTATTCCATCAGTAGGAATAAACATTCTTGCAATAAATGTTTGTAGCATAGCTAAATCTGTTATATAAAACAGGGCCCAGCCAACTAAAAATGCAAGGATAGTATATACTCTTGCAAATACTTTATGCTTTTCTAAAAATGCAAGTAAAAATGCTTTTTCAATGGCTAAAAGTATGAAGTAGTAAATACCCCAAAGTATAAAGTTCCAATCGGCTCCATGCCAAAATCCAGTTAAGAACCAAACTACAAACATATTAATTATCTGTCTTTTAAGGCCTTTTCTGTTTCCACCAAGTGGAATATAAACATATTCACGAAACCATCCACCTAAAGTCATATGCCATCTTCGCCAAAATTCTGTGATACTTTTTGAAATGTATGGCAGATTAAAGTTTTGAGGGAAATCAAAGCCTAGCATTTTGCCAAGGCCTATTGCCATTAATGAATAACCAGAGAAATCAAAGTAAATTTGAAGTGCATAAGCAATTATTCCAAGCCAAGCAAGTGGTGTTGAAATATTATTAAAGCCGAGCGCTTCGATATCAGTCCACAAAGCTCCAACATTGTTTGCAATTAAAACTTTTTTACCAAGACCAAATATAAATAATTTTATCCCCTCATTTATACCCTCAATGGTGATTCTATCTTTATTATTATTTAATTTTTCATTTATATCAGTGTATTTAACTATTGGCCCTGCTATTAATTGCGGGAACATAGTTACAAAGGCTGAAAAGTTGATAATATTTTTTTCAGCTTTCACTTTTCCTTTGTATACATCTATTGTGTATGACATTGTTTGGAATGTGTAAAAGGAAATTCCAAGTGGAAGAGTTATGTTTAATAAATCTATACTAGTTCCAAAAGCTGCATTAATATTAATTAAAAAGAAATCTGTGTATTTAAAAAATAAAAGCATACCTAAATTAAACACCATAGAAAAAGCAAGTGCCATTTTTCTTGTTTTATCTTTATTGGGATTTTTTTCAATAACTTGTCCACAAGTAAAATCCACGATAGTACTAGCGAGCATTATAGGAAAATACTTAACTTCGCCCCAAGAATAAAATATTAAACTAAAAATAGTTATAGTTATATTCTTGTATTTATATGGAAGAATATAATAAAGTAGTAGTACTACTGGAAGAAATCTAAAGATAAAAAATATATTACTAAAAACCAAAATCTATACCTCACAAAAGTTTATACTATTTAAAAAGACGGAGAAAAAACTCCGTCTTTACATTATACTATTATTTAAAGAATTCATCAATAGCAATATCAATGTTTTCATAAACTTCACTCATATCAGCTTGATCTTCTTGGCCGTTATCAACAGCGATAACAAAAATAACATAATTGCCTTTGGTTACAATTCTTGAGTTTTCAATTTTTTCAGTTATAGTGCCTGGGTAGTTTTCATTAGATGAGTATAAATAATCTTGCCAGCTTTTTAAAGCGGTTTCTACATCAGCTACTTTTCCTTCTAAAGCTTCCACAACTAAAGTCATGCCAACTCCAGGAGTTACAGGATAATAAGTTCCAGCATATGAATTGTAAATTGTTTCATCAAGACCATTTAAAGCCATTGTATCATCATCGATATCTTTTGTAGGATTCATAACATTTACTTCATTTATTTTTGCTACGATTTCATTAACATCATAAGGTGATTCTTGTGTAGCAGTATCATTTGTAGTATCTGTATTTTGAGAAGAAGTAGTATCTTCAGTTGTTGTAGTTTCTTCTTCGCTTGAAGAACACGCTGTTAGGGATAAAAGTAAAATAGCGCAAAGGCTAAGAGTTAAAAGTTTTTTCATTTAATTTAAATCTCCTTTAATTTTAAAGATATATATAGTTTTGTGCAATATGTATTGTATTATACTTGGTTTGCAAAAAATGTAAAATCTTATGGGTTTTCAATTAAGGCAGTTTCACTCTCGCCCATATAAGCATTAAGCATAGCTTCTGTCATTAAAGCTTTAAAACTATCAGTTGCAATAGTAGCACCTGCCACTACATCAATATTATCAACAGATTTTCCTTCTAAAAATTGATTTATTAAATCTTGATTGTATTTTGCAGGATAAGTGCCAACGTTCATAGCATCCATTTGAGCTTTATATCCAGCATCTTCGCTTTTTAATTCGCCTTCTTCATTTAGTGAATCAAAAATAACTTCTGTTAAGTCGCCATCTAAAACAGTTACCTCAACATAGTCTTTCCAGCCAAGGCCATCAAACTCTTCAAATTCAACGCGGTAGGTACCATCCACTAATTGAATTTCTGATAACTCTTCTCCAGCACAAGCTGTTAGCATTGATAAAGATAAGGCAGCGCTTAAAATTAATGTTACTAGTTTTTTCATAATAATTAAGTCCTTTTATAATAAATTTAGATTATATTCTATATAATTAGTGCAAAACAAATTTCGACACTGGTAATATTATATATATTTCGGCATAAAAAGTCAATTTTTTCACAGGGTATTGTAATAAAAACGTAACAAAATTACCACAAAGTATAATATTTTACTAAGTATTAGCTCAAAATTAGGTGAAAAGCTTGACATATTCCGTTGTAAAACTTAAAATATTATAAGATATCACACTTACAGAAGGAAAGGTGCTTTAATGGGGAAAACAAAAAAAATCACAACTATAGCAATGCTTTTTGCTTTAGCTATGGTGTTATCATTTTTTGAGGGAATGATAGTGCCTTTATTTGCACTGCCTCCTGGAATAAAACTAGGGCTTGCCAATATAGTGGTAATGTATTGTATGGTTTATATAGATTTTTCTAGTGCAATGCAATTAAACATACTTAAAGCCTTATTTGTGTTTTTAACAAGAGGGGTGACTTCTGCATTTTTGAGTCTTTTAGGTGGTATATTTTCAGCGTTTATTATGCTATTACTATTAAAAACTCTAAAAGATAAAGTGAATTACTACACATTATCAGTGTTTGGTGCTTTATTTTTTAATATTGGGCAATTAATCGGTGCAAGCATAATTTTAACAAGCGGATTTACAATGTATTATCTTCCTGTACTAGCAGTTTCAGCAGTTGTAACAGGGCTTATAACAGGTGCTATACTAACAGTTGTAATACCTGCTTTAAAAAAGTTTTAAAAATAAAATTATATATATCGAAAGGAATGATGAATTAATGAATATTAAACCATTATTTGATAAAGTTGTTTTAAAAACAGCTAAAAAACAAGAAACGAGTAAAAGCGGAATTATCCTATCAGCAGCATCTCAAGAAACACCAGACTTTTTAGAGGTTGTAGCAGTTGGTGAGGGTAAAATAGTTGATGGGAAATTAGTTCCAATAAGTGTAAAAGTGGGCGACAAAGTTTTAATGGCAAAATACACAGGAACACAAGTGAAAATTGAAGATGAAGAATACACTATAGTATCTCAAGATGATATTTTAGCTATAATAGAGGAATAAGAGAGGGAATATATAATGGCAAAAAAAATGCTTTACGGACAAGAGGCAAGAGAAAGCCTTCAAAAAGGTATAGACACACTTGCAGACACAGTTAAAATTACACTAGGCCCAAAGGGGAGAAACGTTGTTTTAGATAGAAAATTTGGCTCACCATTAGTTACAAATGATGGTGTTACAATAGCTAAAGAAATTGAAATAAGAGATGCTTTTGAAAATATGGGAGCACAGATGCTTCGCGAAGTTGCAACAAAAACAAATGATGCTGCAGGAGATGGCACAACAACAGCAACAGTTTTAGCTCAAAGCCTTGTTAAAGAAGGAATGAAAAACGTTGCAGCGGGTGCAAATCCTATGGATTTAAAAAGAGGAATTGCAAAAGCTTGCGAAGTGGCTGTAAAATCTGTGGTTGAAAATTCGCAAGAAGTTTTAAGCAGTAAAGATATAAAAAGAGTTGCAACTGTTTCAGCGCAAGATGAGTATGTGGGCGAATTAATAGCTGATACTATGGAAAAAGTTGGCCGTGAGGGTGTTATCACAATAGAAGAATCAAAAACAGCAGAAACTTATTCAGAAGTAGTAGAGGGTATGCAGTTTGATAGAGGGTATATCACTCCTTACATGGTTACAGATTCTGAAAAAATGGAAGCTGTTATCGATGATGCTTTAATTTTAATTACAGATAAAAAAATATCTGCTATACAAGAAATCCTGCCTATTTTAGAAGAAATGGTTCAAACAGGTAAAAAATTAGTTATCATATCAGAAGAAGTTGAAGGGGAAGCACTTTCAACGATTATTTTAAATAAAATAAGAGGCACATTCACCTGTGTTGCTGTTAAAGCGCCAGGATTTGGCGATAGAAGAAAAGAAATGCTTTTAGATATAGCTATTTTAACAGATGGTACTGTTGTAAGTGAAGAGCTTGGCTATGATTTAAAAGAAACAACAATGGCTATGCTTGGAAGAGCGTCTCAGGTGAGAATAAATAAAGAAACAACAACTATTGTGGGCGGAGCTGGTGATAAAGAAGAAATTAAAGATAGAATATCTCAAATAAAAGCTCAAATGGCTACAACTACATCTGAATTTGATAAAGAAAAGTTACAAGAAAGACTAGCAAAACTTTCAGGTGGGGTTGCGGTATTAAAAGTTGGTGCTGCAACAGAAGTTGAAATGAAAGATAAAAAATTAAGAATAGAAGATGCCCTATCAGCAACAAAAGCGGCAGTTGAAGAAGGAATTGTTGCAGGCGGTGGTTCTGCTTTAATTAATGCTATTCCAAAAGTTAAAGAACTTGTTGAAACTCTTACAGGAGATGAAAAAACAGGGGCGAAAATACTACTTCGTGCAATAGAAGAGCCTGTTCGCCAAATAGCAAAAAATGCAGGACTTGAGGGAAGCGTTATCATTAATGAAATTCTAAAGAAAAACAAAGCAAACTACGGCTTTGATGCTCAAAATGAAGTTTATACAGATATGCTAAAAGAGGGAATAGTAGATCCAACAAAAGTTACTCGTTCAGCTTTAGAAAATGCTTCAAGTGTAGCTTCAATGGTTTTAACAACAGAGGCGCTAGTTGCAGATGATGAAACCCCAGAAGAAACAGCTGCAAATATGGCAGCTATGGGCGGAATGGCAGGATACTAAAAAATAAAAACAGCGGTTTTAATTAAAAAAATCCGCTGTTTTTTGTTTGCAATTTTATAAATTTTATTTCTCGTTATAAACTGTGAATGTTTGAAATGCAAAATCTGTGTCTTCTTTTTCAACTATATCCATTATTATATATTGAACCTTTTCTTTTAAAAGTAAGTGTTCTGGAAGTGGGATTGGAAAAGAGTGATACTGAATTAAAATATCAAGGCTTGAAGCTGAATAATTATCAAATCTTACTATTATAGTATCTGTTTTTATATCAGTAATTTTTGAAAGTTCTTGTGTTATTTCATCAATAATTTTTTGCATTGTGTCTTTTTTAGTTGAGTAAACAAGGCCTATTGTGAATTTAGTTTTTCTTAAATTCATTAATGTCCAGTTTGTTATGCTATCATTACTTAATTTATTATTAGGAACAGTAATTAAAGCGTTATCAAAAGTTCTAACTCTTGATGAGCGAAAATTTATCTCCTCAACAACCCCCTCAATGCCAGCGCCTGCTATCCAGTCGCCAACTTTAAAAGGTTTATCAATTAAAATCATTACACCAGAAAAAAAGTTTGAGGCGGTATCTTGAGCGGCAAGAGCAAAAGTAAGACCTGTTAGCCCAAGGCCAGTTATAAGCCCTGCTACATCAAATCCAAATTCATTTAATAGCATAATAACAGTAAGTGCTACAATTAAGGCTTTAACAATATTTATAAAAAAAACAGATATTGTTTTGCTTTTTTCTTCTATTTTCTGTGCCGCATTTGGGAAAAATATGTGGTAGTAGTTTATTAAATTAACTAAAGAAACACTAATAGCCAATATAAAAACAACATCGATAAATAATTTTAAAATAGGTGATAGAAAAAGTGATATATTTAAAGAAAATGGAAACGATAAAACTAAAAAATATATCCCAAGGCATCTAATTGTATAAAAAACAGGCTTTTTAAAGCAGGTTTTAAATGTTTCGTGAAATTCTGCGGTTATTTTTTTTGATAACTTTGGAATTAAATTTAAAATAGTATTAGAAACAAAATTTGCGCCAAAATAAAAAATGGCAAAAACAAGTAAAGAAATAGCTATTTTAGAAAGAAGGCTGATTAAATCTAAAGAATAAATATATCCCATAAATTCATTAAATAAGTTTGTCATATAAGAACTCCTATTGTTTGAAAAATTTTAATATATATTAGCACTAATAATCATAAAAGTCAATTTTTATAAAAATAACACTTGATTTTTTGTAAGATATAAAGTATACTAATTTTGTAAACAAAGTCTGTTTCAGGGCGAGGTGTGATTCCTCACCGGTGGTTATAGTCCACGAGCTGGAAAAAATTTCTGGCTGATTTGGTGAAATTCCAAAACCGACGGTATAGTCCGGATGAAAGAAACAAGCATTTTTTTGTGCAATAATTTTCGCCCTATTTAAGATTTTTAATTTTAAATGGGGTGTTTTTTGTTTTCAAAATAAATACTTGCAAAGAAACACGACACAATAACTATTATTTGTATTTATGGAGGAAATTATGAGTACACAAACACTAAGTAAAAGAAAACCAATGGATGTAAGAAAATTAACAGGAACTGCGATGCTTGCAGCATTAGCCTCAGTTTTAATGTTTATTAATTTTGTGCCACCTTTAATGCCAAGTTTTATTAAGATGGATTTTTCTGAAATGCCAGCCTTACTTGCAACTTTTGCATATGGGCCATTGTATGGTGTGGGAGTTTCATTAATTAAAAATTTAGTTAATCTTCTTTCAACTTCAACGGGCGGTGTTGGCGAATTATCAAATTTTATTTTAAGTATTACATTTATTATTCCAGCAGGATTAATTTACAAAAGAAATAAAAGCAAAAAAGGTGCTATAATAGCAGCTTTAGTTGGCGGTATTTTAATGGCAATAATGAGTGTTCCATCTAATTTATATGTTGTTTATCCTATTTACACAGCATTTATGCCAATGGAAGCAATCATTGGAATGTATCAAGCAATACTTCCAAGTGTTGATAGCTTATTAGAAGCTTTACTAATATTTAATATGCCATACACTTTTATTAAAGCTATGCTAAATTTAGCTATAGTAAGCCTTATTTATAAGCCACTATCACCAATACTGCATAAAAAATAGGATTGACAAAAACAAAAAAGTATGCTAATATACTTTATGAAAAGTTAATATTTACACTTATAAAGAATGACAGAGGGACTGGCCCTATGAAGTCTGGCAACCTATCTTTAATAGATAAGGTGCTAAATCCAGCGGTAAAACCGAGAGATAAGTAAGCATATAATGCCCAAGGTTTTACCTTGGGCTTTTTTTGTGAGAATTTGTTTTATAATGTTTTATAAAGCATAAAGGAAAGGAAAATAAAATGAGAAAAGAATTTTTTACATCTGAGTCTGTAACAGAAGGACATCCAGATAAAATCGCAGATCAAATTTCAGATGCAGTTTTAGATGCTATATTAGAAAAAGATCCAAACGGACGTGTTGCTTGTGAGACGGCTGTTACAACAGGACTTGTTATGTGTATGGGCGAAATTACAACAGATTGCTATGTTGATATCCCAAAACTTGCAAGAAGTGTTATTCGTGATATCGGCTACACAAGAGCAAAATTCGGATTTGATAGCGAAACTTGCGCTGTTATGACAACTATTGATGAGCAGTCTGTGGATATTGCACTTGGCACAAATGATAATGTTGGCGGTGCAGGTGATCAAGGAATGATGTTTGGATTTGCTTGCGATGAAACAAAAGAGTTAATGCCACTTCCAATTTCTCTAGCACATAAATTATCAAAAAAATTAACTGATGTTAGAAAAGATGGCACTTTAGATTATTTAAGACCAGATGGTAAAACACAGGTAACTATTGAGTATATCGATGGTGTGCCAAAAAGAGTTGACACTGTTGTTGTGTCTTCTCAGCACGGCCCAGAAGTAACTTTAGAAAAGTTAAGAGAAGATATTATAAACAATGTTGTAAAACCAATAATCCCAGCAGAACTTTTAGATGAAAACACAAAATACCATATAAATCCAACAGGACGTTTTGTGGTAGGTGGCCCTCAAGGAGATAGCGGTTTAACAGGAAGAAAAATCATCGTTGATACATACGGCGGTTATGCTCGTCACGGCGGCGGTGCTTTCTCAGGAAAAGATCCAACTAAAGTTGATAGAAGTGCAGCTTATGCAGCAAGATATGTTGCAAAAAATGTTGTGGCAGCTGGATTTGCAAAAAAATGCGAAGTTCAACTTGCTTATGCAATAGGTGTTAAAGAGCCAGTTTCAATCTTTGTTGAAACATTTGGAACAAACACTGCTCCAGTAGAAAAAATCGAAAAAGCAATAGCAAAAGTTTTCGATTTAACTCCAAAAGGAATTATCGACACGCTAGAACTTAGAAAACCAATTTATCGCCAATTAGCAGCTTATGGACATATAGGCAGAGAAGATTTAGGAGTTAAATGGGAACTAACAGATAAAGTGGATGCATTAAAAGCAGCTATATAAAAAAACAAAAAATCTTGGCTTTTTTAGCCAAGATTTTTTATTGCATATAATTATTTATCTAATTTAGTTTTTATATAGTATATTCCTGTTATTAAATTTGCATTTAAAATACTAAATGCAGCCGCTGATAAAATCTCATGATAAGATAAGGTAAACATTGTGGTATATGGTCCTACAATCGTAGGAATATACAAAATAGATAAAATTGATAAAATTAATACTGTAACCCATAAACATACAATTTTAATAAACTTCATAAACTACCTCCTTACCACTAAATGATATTTGATTTAAATATGGTTTCAATAAACTACACGATATTGCATAACACCATATAAAGAAGCAGATTTATGATGATTTGGATATGTAGCAATTAATTGTCCGTTGTCATAAATTTTTAAGTGATATACATCAGTTTTAACATTGCCATACATTTCTAGTCGGCTTAACCTATTATAGTCAGCCTCAAAGCCTAAACCACCGGAACTTACAGAAGAATAAGTGTAACTAACACTTAAAAAGCCTAATGTCAATGATATTCCTATACTTCCATGGGCATTAGGACTAGCAGAAACAATATAAAGATTGGTATTTCTATAGTCTGACCCAAATGAAGGGTGATAACCGAAATTTTTGTTATAGTCATAACGAGAATAACTATATACTAATTCATGGTGTCCACCTGCTTGTTGAATTATTACTCTATCAGCTTTTTCATCGCTTTCTTCCCAATCCTGATATGATGAAAATATTAAGGTGTTTGGTTTTAAGTTTATCTTTTCGACTTCTTGGAAAGCTGAAACGTTTGTGAATAGAAAAGATATTGAAACCAGTACAGCTGAAATAATTGCTATTAATTTCTTCATAATAATACCTCCTTATAATTAATAAATCGGGTTACAACATTATTGTACATCATATATATATATATATGATGTACAAATGTATAATATAATATTAATTATTTTAAAATTTTTAGTAATAATTACTGTGTATCAACTATCAAGTTTCGTTAATAAAATTTTACAAGTAGGGCAGTGATAGCTTTCTGGTTT